>NZ_JBEZDN010000083.1:0-34489 GCF_040648315.1 Pseudonocardia sp. NPDC049154 | reverse complement strand
CGCGGCGGGCGACGGCGCGGGGTGCGCGGCCGGATCGTGGCGGTCGCGGCGGCCGCCCTGGTCGCCGTGGCCGCGATCGCGGGGCTCGGGGTCTACAGCGCCCAGATGAAGGCGGAGCGCGACGCGGAGGCGGCCCGCGCCCAGGGCGTCGTCGCGATGCTCCGGCAGATGGCCGATCCCGGCACCACGCACGCCTTCCTCGCTCCCGAGGAGGGTGGCCCGGTGGTCGCCGCGGTCCTGTCGCACGACTCCGGGCAGATGGTCATGCCCGTCGACCTGCCCGCCAACGGCGCCGACCGGGTCTATGTCCTCTGGGGCCTCCCGGCGGAGGGAACCCCGGCCCCGCTCGGCACGTTCGACGTCCGTGGAGACGCCACCGGCGTGCAGTCGGTAGGGTCGTCCGCCGGCGGAGCCGGATATGCGCAGTTCGCGATCTCGATCGAACCCGGTCGGGTCGCGCCGGCGTCGCCGTCCCAGGTCGTGGCGAGCGGGCGGGCAGAGATCTGAGCAGCACGGAGCAGACCTCGCGGGGCGAGGAGGAGCACGAGCGCGGCCGGTTCGACGGCGTCAAGGACCGGCTGCGGGAGTTCCGTGCGCGCATCGAGGAGCGTCCGACGGTCCGCCGCACCTACCGCGTCGCCATCGGGGTGCTCGGCACGCTCGTGCTGGCGGCCGGCATCGTCGCGATCCCGTACCCGGGCCCCGGCTGGGCGATCGTGTTCGTGGGGCTCGCCATCCTCGCGTCCGAGTTCGCCTGGGCGAAGCGGGTCCTGCACTTCGCGAAGGGCAAGTACGACGCCTGGACCGACTGGCTCGGCCGGCAGAGCCTCGTCGTCAAGCTCCTCGTCCTCGGCGCGACCGCCCTGATCGTCGTGGCCACGCTGTGGCTGCTGAACGCGTTCTGGCTGGTCGCGGGATGGGTGGGGCTGCAGGAGTGGACCTGGTTGCAGAGCCCGATCCTGGGGTGATGTAGGGTTCCACCCGTGACGGCGGGCGATTAGCTCAGGGGGAGAGCGCTTCGTTCACACCGAAGAGGTCACTGGTTCGATCCCAGTATCGCCCACCAGCCGAAGGCCCTGGTCAAGGCTCCGAACAGGAGTCACCGACCAGGGCCTTCGTCGTGTCTCAGCCACGTTCCCGGAGCAATTCCGGAGCATCCGAGTTCAACTCGGAGCGTCGTCGTCCTCCTCGTCGTCCGGGTCGTCGAGCGCGCGAAGGATGCGGTCGCCGTTGTCGGTCCGGCGCGTGTAGAGGTCGAGCGTCGTGGTGGCCCGCTCGTGCCCCATGACCCGCTGCACCATGTTGGACGGACGCCGTCGTCGACGAGCCAGGTGACGTAGGAGTGCCGGAGGTCGTGGAACCGAAGCCCGCCGGCCTGGTGCCGTGCGACGTCGCGCCCTGGCGGCCCGGCTCGTCGGAGACTCCGTCACCGACATTCAGGCCGCCCGAGCTGCCGGAACCGCAGCCATCGCCTTTGCCGACAAGCCCGGTAAGGACCGCGCACTCCGCTCCTTCGAGCCCGACGCACTGATCACGTCGATGGACGAGAATCTCACGCTGCGTAACGACCGCCGGCAAGATCAACGAGTGCACACCTGGGCATCGTGATCCACAGGGCGTTCGTCGACGCGCAGTCGTGACTTTCGGTGCTGCCGGGGAAGGCCTGGGAGTCGGCGTCGCGCGCTTCGCGGTCCAGGCTCTGATCCTGACCGTCACATGCAGGGGGTCAGTGGCGGCCGAGCAGGTTGTCGGAGACGTGCTGGAGGTGTCGGCGCATCTCGGCCTCGGCGGCGTCGGGGTCTCGGTCGCACAGCGCGTCGACGATCGCGGTGTGTTCGTCGTGGTAGCAGCGGCGCCGTTCCGGGGTGGAGGTGCGGCGCTTGAGCGTGCCCCACACCGGCAGTGCCCGGGCGGTGTTGAGCACGTCGAACATGTTCATGAGCAGCCCGTTGTGCGCGGCTTTGGCGATGGCGCGATGCAGTTTGGCGTCCCAGGACTCGAAGCCCTCGAAGTCGTCACTGGCCCCGCCGCCGACGAGGCATTCGCTGATCCGCTCGAGATCGGCCTGGGTGCCCACACGCGCGGCGAGGGCAGCGACCTGAGGCTCGAGCAGCAGGCGCACCTGCATGATCTCAGCTGGGCTGGTGTCGGCGGGCGCGCCGTCGACCTGCTGCACGGCGGCCTCGGTCAGGAAGGTGCCGCGCCCGACATGGCGGATGACCACGCCGTCGCGCTCGAGGATCTCCAGCGCGCGGCGGATCGCGCTGCGCGGCGCGGCCAGCCGCTCGACCAGGGCCCGTTCGGTGGGCAACTTCGAGCCCGGGCCGAGGCTGCCGTCGTGGGTGCCCTCGGTTAGCAAGGCGCGTAGCGACTGCTCCACCGTCTGCATGCCATCACCATAACCCCTGGCTCCAACCAATCAAGACCAATCGTGACGTGGCCCGCGGCACAAGGGACATGGTCTCGACAGACAGGACGGTCAAGCGTACGGTCGGCACCCGACCGAATTGGTTCGATTGGTTCAGATTGGTGCGGCGATGAAGCTGGCGACCTTCTCCACCGAGGCCGGCCCTCGAGTCGGCGTGGTGGATGCCGACGCGGACGAGATCCGCGATGTGAGCGAGCTGCTCCCTGCGGACACGGGTGTGCTGGAGGTGATCGAGGACTGGGCCGAGTGGGAGCTCGTCCTGGCCGAGCGCACCCCGAAGCTGGCGGCCCGGCCGCTGGAGGCGGTGCGGCTGCTCGCGCCGATCCCGGCGCCGCGGCGCAACGTCTTCTGCGTCGGCAAGAACTATCGCGAGCACGTCGCCGAGTTCGGCCGCTCCGGCTACGACCAGCCCGACCGCTCGGAGGAGCTGCCGGAGTGCCCGGTGGTGTTCTCCAAGGCGACCACCTCGGTGACCGGGCCGTTCGACGACATCCTGTCCCACCCGGGGGTGACCTCGGAGCTGGACTACGAGGCCGAGCTCGGGGTCATCATCGGCCGCGGCGGGCGCGGGATCTCGCGCGAGGCGGCGTTCGACCACGTGTGGGGCTACACGATCGTCGACGACTTCACCGCCCGTGACCTGCAGCGCAGACACAAGCAGTGGCTGTTGGGCAAGTCGTTGGACACGCACTGCCCGATGGGCCCCTACGCGGTGTCGGCCGACGAGATCGGCGACGTGACCGCCCTGCAGGTGGAGAGCTGGGTGAACGGCGAGGCGCGCCAGTCTGCCCCGGTCAAGGACCTGATCTTCGACATCCCCGAGCTGATCGCCACCATCTCGGCCGGGATCACCCTGCAGCCCGGCGACATCATCGCCACCGGCACCCCCGCCGGGGTCGGGATCGGCTTCGACCCGCCCAAGTTCATGGTCTCCGGCGACGTCATCGAGGTCGCCATCACCGGACTGGGCCGCCAGCGCAACCGCATCGCCTGACGACTCGGGAACACACACCCAACTGACATGGGCATCCGCAGACCACGAGGAGAGATGTGAAGGTCAACGGTAATGAACTGGCCGTCGAGATCGAGGGCGAGGGCCCCGCGGTCCTGTTCGTGCACGGGCTCGGCGGGACCTCGAACTTCTACCAGGTCCAGGCCGACGCGCTCGCCGGCTCGCACACCGTGATCCGGGTCGACTCCGCCGGCGCCGGCCGCTCCGATCTCGCCGAGGGCATCAGCATCGAGTCCCACGCCGACGACCTGGCCGGCGTGCTCGACCAGGCCGGCGTCGCCTCGGCCGCCGTCGTGGGGCACTCGATGGGCACCCTGGTGGTCCGGGCGTTCGCCGCGAAGTACCCGGAGAAGGTCACCTCGCTGACCCTGCTCGGGGCGGTCCGCGAGCCCGCCGAGGCGGGCCGGCAGGCCCAGCGCGACCGGGCCGCGGTGCTTCGCGAGAAGGGCACCGCCGCCGTCGCCCCGGGCGTGGTGGCCAACGCCCTGTCCGAGACCACCCGCCGGGACCGGCCCGAGGTCGCGGCGTTCGTCCGGGAGCTGGTCATGCGCCAGGACCCCGAGGGCTACGCGCGCAACTGCGAGGCGCTGGCCGCCGCCACCGACCCCGGCCCGATCAGCCCGTCGCTGCCGCTGCTGCTGATCACCGGCGACGAGGACAAGGTCGGCCCGCCCGACGCCAGCCGCGAGCTCGCCGACGCCCACGGCTCGGCCACCATCGAGATCCTGCCCGGGGTCGGGCACTGGACCGCCCTCGAGGCCGCCGGTCCGGTCACCGACCACCTGCGCAAGTTCCTCTGACACCCATCACACAGCATCACCAGGCACCAGCACGACCCGTCAGATCACCAAGCCTCAAGGAAGAGGAGGGGCACCGTGCCCACCACGACCAGCAAGATCCTGTTCCGTGACGTCTCGATCCTCGACTCCACCGGCGCCGACCCCTACCGCGGGGACGTCCTGGTCGAGGGCGACCGCATCGCCGCGGTCGGCACCGTCGACCCGGCCCGCGCCGACGGCGCCCGGATGGTGCAGGGCCGCGGCCGGACCCTGATGTCCGGGCTCTGCGACGCCCACACCCACTTCACCTGGAACAACTCCGCCGACCTCGACGGCCTGGGCACCATGCCGGTCGAGGAGCACCTGCTGTTCGCCATCGAGTCCGCCCGGACCTACATCGACTCCGGCTACACCATGTGCCTCGGCGCGGCGTCGGCGAAGGACCGGCTCGACGTGGTGTGCCGGGACGCGATCAACGCCGGCCGCATCCCCGGCCCCCGCTACCTGGCCAACGGGCCCGAGATCGCCGTGACCGGCGGCGCGCTGATCAAGTCGATCACCAAGTTCGCCGACGGGCCCGACGGCATGCGCAAGGCCGTCCGCGAGCTGATCGACATCGGGGTCGACCAGATCAAGCTGTCGATGACCGGCGAGGAGATCACCGGCACCCAGCGCGCCGAGGACACCTACTTCTCCGACGAGGAGGTGGCCGCCGCCGTGACCGAGGCGCACCGGCGCGGCAAGCGGGTCTGCGCCCACGCCCGCAGCGCCGAGAGCGTGAAGATGTGCGTGCGCCACCACGTCGACGTCATCTACCACGCCAGCTTCACCGACGCCGAGGGCATGGACATGCTCGAGGCCAACAAGGACTGGGTGTTCGTCGCGCCCGGGATCAACTGGCTCGTCGCCACCCTCTACGAGGCCGAGGCCTTCGGGTTCCCGCAGGAGGCCGCCGAGGCCGTCGGGTACAAGAAGGAACTGGAGATGGCGATCGCTGGGCTGCGCGAGATGCACCGGCGCGGCATCAGGGTGCTGCCCGGCGGCGACTACGGCTTCGCCTGGACCCCGCACGGCACCTACGCCCGCGACCTGCAGCACTTCGTGGAGCTGCTCGGCTTCACCCCGATGGAGGCGATCATCTCCGCCACCGCCTGGGGCGGCGAGATCATGCTCCGGCCCGACGAGCTGGGCAAGGTCCGGCCCGGCTACCTCGCCGACCTCCTGCTCGTCGACGGCGACCCGCTCGCCGACATCACCATCCTGCAGGACCACACGAAGCTGAACTACATCATGAAGGACGGCAAGTTCCACAAGGAGCACGCCGAGGACGACCACACCCCGCCGGCCCCGCAGGCTTCCGACCTGGTACACGACGAGGCCGAGCGCGTGGTCGCACGCCGTCCCTGACCTCCACCGAGCCCTTCGACGAGGTGCCGGCGGCCCGGTCAGCTCGGTCGTCGGCACCTCACCACGGGAACCCCTTGATGGCTCTCTTGATCTGCCGCACCTGCCCCCGCTACGACACCGTCAACAGCGGGCGATTCAGCCAGGCCCTCACCGAAGCTCTCCAGGACCATCCCGCCGGTGACGAGATCCAGCTCCGCTACGTGCAGTGCCTCGGCGGCTGCCCCGACGACGGGGTCGCAGCGGTCGACGGCCCCGGCAAGGCCCGGGTCCGGTTCACCGGCCTCGACGCCGCCGACGCCGCCCACGCCGAAGCCCTGATCAAGGCCGCGCACGCTCACCACGAATGCGCCACCGGCACGCCCGAGGAGTGGGAAATCCCCGCCGAGCTGCGGGACCGCATCAGCTCGGTGACGTTCAAGCGCCAACCTCGATCCGCTAGCCGGTGGGCATGACCGTCCAGGCGACGAACAGCGACGGGAGCCAACCCGATCCCGCGATCCGCGCGGTTGATCGTGTCGCCCAGGTCCTGGCCCTCTTCGATGGACCCAGCCGCAGCGTCACCCCACGCGCTGCGGTCGAACAGCTCGATCTCCGCCGAAGCACCGCCTACCGCCACCTTCGAGCCCTCGAACACGCCGGCCTCCTCCACCGCGACCGCAACGACCAGCAGGGCGACGGTGAAACCGACCCCGGTCAGTGGGGCGAGGGCAGCGATGTCGCCCCAGCGCAGGGTGGGACCGAGCCGGGCACCGGGAAGTCGGGTGGTGAGGTAGGTCGCGCCGAGAACGCCGAGGGTCTTGCCGAGCACGAGCCCGCTCGCGACAGCGAAACTGATCGTGTTGACCGGCGACGCCCCACCGTTGATGGCGACACCCGCGGCGAAGAACGCGAAGACCGGCACTGCGAGCCCTGCCGACAGCGCTTGCAGCGCGTGTGCCATGCGAGGGGCGGTCGTCCGGGCGGGGACGACCAGGCCGAGCAGCACCCCCGCGACAGTGGCGTGCACCCCTGAGGCGTGGACCGATCCCCAGGTGAAGACTCCGACCGGGTAGCAGTGCCCACCACGCGTTCGGCCACCGGCGCGCGACGACGGCGAACGCGGCCAGTGGAAGCAGCGCGGCGAGCAGGGGCAGGGCAGCGAGGTCGTCGGTGTAGGCGACAGCGAGCACGGCGAGGACGAACGCGATGTCGGTGGCTGTGGGCACAGCCCACCCGTGCGCGGCATCGGCACCGCTCGCCGCGATGACGGCGAGGTAGACGGCCGCCGGTACGACGGCCCCGCCCACAGCAGCGAGGACCGGGACGAGGGCGCGACGGGGGTCGCGCAGCTCGCCGGTGACGAACTCCTGTTTGAGCTCCAGGCCGACGACGAAGAAGAACAGGGCGAGCAGGGCCCTTCGCGGGGGAGTGATCACGACAGGACGTGACCGCCCGCGGTGCGGCGAAGCATGGTGGGCGGTCAGGCGTGGCGTAATGGCGGGGCAGCCCGCGATCTCACCGTGCGCGTCGGTGCCCCATGAGCTGATCCACCCGTTGGTCTCCGGGTGTCTGTCGGCATCCCGCGCGGGCCGGGGAAGGGGCAGGTCGGCCGTGCGCCTGCACAGCATCCACTCAGCCCCGTTCCGCACGCCCGAATCTAGCCGCGCCGGCTCTCGGCGAGCGGGCCGCGCAGGGACGACTCACACCGGTGACCCGAGTGCCCACCCGGCCGCGGCCGCGCAGGCACCACCGACCACCCCGACCAGCACGGCCAGGTCCCCGTCAGCGGACGTGGCGATCAGGAAGGTGGACCACGGCCAGCCGTCCGGCTCGCGCGAGCGCGACCCCGACCCCGTACCGGGCCTCGGCACCCCCGACTCCGTGACCGCCGCGGTCGAAGCCCTGGTCAGACTCCGTGAAGGAGTTGGAGTCAGGGCCTTCGGCGTGTCTGGTCCGATGTTGACACGGCGCCGCCGGAGGCTGGTTGGATCGTGCCGGCACACACGGCGAAGGCGCCTCGTTCCGCCGTAGCGGGACGAGGCGCCTTCGGGTCCTGCTGCGCGCGTCAGGCGATGGAGCGCACGTTGGACAGGTTGTCCGGCCGGCTGTCGGCGGCGGCGTCGGTATCGACGATGGCGCGCAAGACGAGCCCGCCCTGCAGCTTCACCAGCCGCGAGGTCAGCGTGGTGAGGTAGCGGACGCCCACCCGCGGGTCGAGCACGGTGCGCGGCCTGATGTTCAGCGCCGCCTGCACGACCTTGGACGCGAGCTCGGCGGGGGCGGGCTGGTGGAGCCAGGCCGGGCCGGCCGGGCCCTGGGGCCCCTGCACTCCGGGCAGGCCGACCACTCCGGCCGGACCCTCCGGGCCCTGCACACCCTGCGGGCCCTGCAGACCACGGATGCCGGGCTCACCCAGCTCGCCCCGCTCACCCTGCTCACCCTGAAGGCCGCGCGGGCCGTTCTCGCCCTTCTCGCCGGTCTCGCCGATCACGCCGCGCTGGCCCTGAGCACCGGGCAGACCGGTGGCGCCCTGCGGCCCCTGGTCACCTCGCTCGCCGGCCGGACCAACGATGCCGTGCGGGCCCTTGTCGCCCTGCGGCCCCTGCTCACCCTGCTCACCGGGCAGGCCGGTGGAGCCGGGCAGGCCCGCTGCGCCTCGGGGGCCGGTCTCACCCTCGCGCCCTTGCTCACCTTCGGGGCCCTGCTCACCGCGCGGACCGATGGGTCCCTTGTCGCCGCGCTCACCGGCCGGGCCGACGGGACCGGTCGGGCCCTTGTCGCCCTTGTCGCCGGCGGGGCCGACCGGGCCCTGGGGGCCCTTGTCGCCGCGCTCACCGTTCGGGCCGACGGGGCCGGTCGAGCCCTGGGGGCCCTTGTCGCCGCGCTCACCGTTCGGGCCGACGGGGCCGGTCGAGCCCTGGGGGCCCTTGTCGCCGCGCTCACCATCCGAGCCGACCGGTCCGGACGGGCCCTTCAGACCCTGGTCGCCCTCCTCGACGGTGACCTCGACGGGGACCGGGACGGTCTCCTTGCGCACTGTGGTGGTTGACTGGTCCGACTGAGCCATGTGGGGAAGTACCTCTCGTAAGCGGCGGGCAGGGCCGGAGATCAGCCGCTGCGGTCTGTGAATTCGTCCCGGCCCTCATGGGGCCGGGGTTGATGCCGTTCGAGCCGGCCCGGCTGCCGCCGACTGCGCGGCATCCGGGCGAAGCGCGCCGGTCAGGCGCCGTAGCGCTCGTGGCTACCGGCCTGAGGAGGCGATCGCACCCCGGCGACGGCGACGACGTCGACGACGAACTCGGTCGTCGTGAACGCGGCCTCCGTCTCGGTGGTGCGGCGAGGGGACGCAGCCGTGACGGCCCCGTCGTGAGGGCGGTCCGGCTGGACGTGTGGACGGACATGAGTCTCCGTAGTCAGGGTCGTACCGAGGTTCGTAGCCAGACGAACGGACACGCTGCGGCCCAGGACTACGATGTAGACGTTACACGTCGACCTACGGCGTAGCCATCGTTGGAGACGTTGCTCCTAGGAGGTTTAATGACCGACGCCACCGACGCGCGGCGGGCCATCGGGCCGCAGTCGTCCGGGCGCCGAGCCGGGTTGACCCGGGAACAGGTCCTCGCCGCCGCGCTGAAGATCGTCGACGAGAGCGGTGTCGAGGCCTTGACGATGCGCCGGCTCGGGCAGGCCCTCGATCGCAATCCGATGGCGATCTACCGGCACGCCACCAACAAGGAGGACCTGCTCGACGGGGTCGTCGAACAGGTCGCCGCCGAGCTCGTCGCGCCCGGCCCACCCGGGCACGACCGGGACGACGGCGGAGCCGACGGATGGGAGAACGCTCTGCGCCGCTCGGCGCACACGTTTCGCCGGGTCGCGCTGGCCCACCCGAACGTGGTGCCGCTGTTGGTGACCCGACCGCTGTCCGGCCCGCTGGCCTCGCGTCCCCTGGGCACGTTGCTGCCGTTCGAGGAGCTGCTCGAGGTGTTCATCAACGCCGGGTTCGACAACCACGGTGCGCTGCACGCGGCACGCCTGTTCACCGGCTTCCTCTACGGCCACGTCATCCACGAACTGCAGGAGCGGGTGCACGCCCCCGACGAGACCGACGACCTGCTCCGCCTCGGACTGCACCGGCTCCGGATCACGCAGTTCCCCCGGCTGCGCTCGCTGGCCGCCGAGCTCGCCGCCTACGACGGCGCCGCCGAACTGGACGAGGGACTCGCCATCCTGCTCGCCGGCCTCCGCAGCCAGCTGCTCACCTGACGGAACCGACAACCGCTCCTCGAAGACCGTCGAGACGCCAGGACAGCCCCGACCTGGCCTCATCGGACCACCTCGGCCATCCAGCGAGTGACACCGTCGACCGCGAGACTTATCGTCACCCCATGGGCCGGCCAGGGGGCGAGCATCCCCGCAGGAATGGCAAACCGACAGCCGCATCGCTTCCCACTGCGGCTGAGCGCGCCCGGGACGCCGACGAGCGTGACCGGGTCGCCGACGAGCGTGACCGGGTCGCCGACGAGCGTGACCGGGTCGCCGACGTTCGCGAGGCCGACGCGGATGAGCGGGAGGTACGGCTTGATGCACGCCAGGATGTGCTGACGCACCGCGCCCGACAGTTACGACTCAGTTCCCCCGACCTCCTCGCCGACAGTCTCGGAGCCATCGAGCGCGGCCGCGAAGAGCTGCGCCGGTCGCAAGCCCGACTGGACAGATCGCAGGTCGCCATCCTCAACGGCCTTCAGCGCACGGATCGCGAGCAAGCCGAAATCGACCGTGAGGTCGCCTCCAGCGAACGAGCACTGGATTCCTAGTCGTATTCGCTCGGGCCGGCGCAGTTCTGCCATCGCAGGCCCGTCTCCACCAGCCCGGCGAGCTCGTCCGCGCCCGGCGGTTTCTCGTCGTCGCGTGGCGACGATCAGGCGTACGGTCCGGGGTGCCGGGAGCATCTCGTGCGCGGGCGATCGAGCCCACGATGTCCCCGCCGAACGTCGAGCACCGGGCGGTCGTCCGGAGAATCCGGAGAACCGACATGACGTCGGCGCCCGCTGCCAGCACCACGAACGACCCGGACGCAGCCATCCAGGACCGCCCCGACGTTCCCCGGGTCCGTCTCCGCACCGGCGCGGCGGCCGGGCCCGTCGACGGAGCCTGGTGGCCACGGTCCCGGGACCTCGCCGGAGAACTCGGAGCCCTGCTCCATGCGGTCGCGCCGGACACCGGACCCGTCTGCGACCTCGGGTTCCATCCGGACGACTGGAACATCGTCCGGATTCCGTTCGGGATCGTGGATCGCCCGGTGGGCCTCACCGTCCTGGGCAGCACGGGTCTCGGCGCCGTTCACGTGCTCGGTTCGCGGCGCACGCTCGTGCTGCTCGTCGTCCATCCCGACACCTCGGAGCTGGGCGCGGCGGACATTCTGGCCGCGGTCCTCTCCCACGGGCACGTCTCCGGGGCACAGACCCTCCTCCACCCCCCACGGCCCAGGCCTCACCCCGACCTCGACGCCGTCATCCAGCGGGTCGCGCGACCGGAGGAGTCGATGCCGGGATGACGGCAGGACGACCGATGCCCACACAGGACGACGTGCTCGGGTACTTCAGCACGCTGTCGAACTGGGGACGGTGGGGCGACGACGACGAGCTCGGCACCCTGAACCACATCACCGACGACGTCCGGCTGGCGGCGGCGCGGGCCGTGCGCCACGGCAGGAGCGTGTCGTGCGCGTGGGAGGTCGCCGTACCGGGAGACATGGAGCGGTCGACGACGACGTGTCCGTGCGCCGCCGACATGCCGGGCGCCGAGCACATGCCGCCGGCGTTCCACGCCGACCGGCGCTGGGGCTTCTCGAACGAGCGGCTCGGCATCCTGTTCCACGGCAACACGATCACCCACGTCGACTCGCCGTGCCACATCTTCTGGGACGGCACGATGTACAACGGGCGGTCGCACTCGTCGGTCGACGCCGCGACGGGATCGGCGTGGGCGGCCGTCACGGCGGCGGCGAACGGGATCATGACGCGCGGTGTCCTGCTGGACATCGCGAGGGTCCGCGACGTGCCGTGGTTGGAACCGGGGCAGGGTGTGTTCCCCGACGATCTCGAGGAGGCCGAGCGTCGCCAGGGTGTGCGGGTGCGATCCGGCGACGCGGTACTCCTGCGGACCGGCTACGGCCGCGTCCGGCACGAGGCCGGTGCGGCCGGCGGTGTCACGCAGGCCGGCTGGCACGCGTCCTGCCTGCCGTGGCTGCACGAACGGGAGGTCGCGCTGATCGGCGCCGACACCCCTCAGGACGTCCAGCCGTCGGGGTACGCAGACGTGTTGATGCCGGTTCACGCCGTGGGCCTCGTCGCGATGGGCCTGTGGCTGCTCGACAACTGCGACCTGGAGGCGTGCGCGACGACGGCCGCCGAGCTCGGCCAGTGGGACTTCCACCTCGCGGTCGCGCCGGTCCGCTTCGCCGGTACGTCCGGCAGCCCGGTCAACCCGATCGCCACATTCTGACCGCGGGACTCGCGCCCGAGGGTGTCGGGCGGGTATCCCGGTCAGGAGGTGTATCTCGGAGTGAGGGGATCCTCATGGGCGAGGACCGACACGTGGATCTGGGAGCTGTCGACCTGTACGGGCTCATCGAACAGCTCCTCGTCAGCGGGCCCGCTGCGGGCGCCGCGCCCCCGGGCGCGGGAGCGGCCCGTCGCGACGATGCGCTGGCGGCGGTGGCGAAACTGGCCGGCATGCTCGAGGTGCCGGCCGAGGTGTCCGATGTCGACCTCGAGCAGGCGCGCACGAGGGTGACGCTCCTGCTCGTCATCCGCGACTTCGTCGAACCCACGGGCGAGGGCGCCGACCAGCACGTGCAGCGCTACCTGGACGAGGTGCTGGGTCGGATGCGCCGCGAGCGGGGCACCGGCTAGGTCGTGTTCGGCGCGCACCCTGCCGCGGTCGGCGCTCATCCCGCCGCGGGTGGTGTCCGGTCCAGCACGTACGAGCCCGGCGCCGGCTCCAGCGGTGGGTGGTCGGCGTTGCCGCCCGCGGCGGGGGCCGCTCGTTCGGCGCCCGACCTCTCCAGGATCCAGTCCGTCCACGCCTCCCACCAGGTCCCCTGGCGCTTCTCCGCGGTGGCGCGCCAGTGCTCGGGGCCGTGCGAGGGGTCCCCGCCGATGAAGTAGCTGGCCTTCGGGTTGCCGGGCGGGTTGACCAGGCTGGCGATGTGGCCCGCGTTGCTCAGGATGTAGGTGCTCGGTCCGCTCACCAGCTCGGTCGTCCGGTAGCACCCGGTCCAGGGGGTGAGGTGGTCGTTGAGCGCTCCGGTGACGAACACCGGCACGGTGATCTTGCCGAGGTCGATCGGCGTTCCCAGGACCTCGACATGTCCCTCGGCGAGGGTGTTGGACCGGAAGATGTCGAGGAACTCCGAGTGCAGTGCCGCGGGCAGGTTCGTCCCGTCGGCGTTCCAGGCCAGGATGTCGAAGACCGGGGGACGTTCGCCCATCAGCCAGTTGTTGACGACGTAGTTGAAGATCAGGTCGTCGGGACGCATCCAGCTGAACACCGTGCCCAGGGACCGCGCGGTGATCACCCCGCGACGCTGCGAGTCCGCCCGGGCCATTTCCAGTGCCCGCGGGGCGGAGAAGGCGCCGAGCGGCGCCCGGACGCCGAAGTCCAGCAGCGTGACGCCGTAGGACGCGGAGTGGATGCCGGGCTCGCCGTGCGCGGCGAGGTGGCCCAGGACGATCGACTGGAGGATTCCCCCGGCGCAGAAGCCGAGGGTGTTGACGTCCTCGACGCCGGCGATGTCCTTGGCGACCTCGCAGGCGCTCAGGATCCGCCGGGCGTAGGTGGCGATGTTCCAGTCCGCCTGCTCGGCGGTGGGGTTGCGCCAGCTGAGCATGAAGACGCGCAGCCCGCGGCTCGCCGCGTACTCCACGAAGCTGCGTCCGGGCCGCAGGTCCAGGAAGTAGTACCGGCCGATGGGCGGCGGGATGACCAGCAAGGGACGTTCCCGGACGGTCGGGGTGCTCGGCCGGTACTCGATGAGCTCGGCCACCTCGTCCCGGTGGATGACGTCGCCCGGGGTGAGGGCCAGGTCCTCGCCCACCGTGAAGGCACTGCGGTCGACCTGCGAGGGCAGCCCGCCGTTGTGCCGGACGTCGTGCGCGAACTGGCGGGCCCCCCGCACGAGGCTGGCCCCCGCGGTGTCGAAGGCCCGCTTCAGCGCCGCGGGATTCGTCGGCAGCTGGTTGGTCGGCGACAGCGCGCTGGTCAGCGCGGACACCGCGAACCGGGCCCGCTCGACGTCGGGCCAGTCCGCAGAGCTCTTCTCGTACTCGTCGACCAGGCGGCCCAGCTCGGTGCCCAGGGCGAGGTAGCCCTGACCCAGCCGCCGGAAGATCGGGTTCATCGACCAGGCCGGATCGGCGAAGCGCTTGTCCTTCGGGTGGGGCGCGTGCTCGTCGGTCCCACGGGCGATCGACACCAGGTCCCGGACGAGCCGTCCGGCACCCCGGGTGACGGGCCCGGGCTGGGCGAATGCGGAGGTGATCCCCTTCAGGACCCCGGCGACCGACGGGATGCCGACCGCCTCGCCCCCCTCGACCACGCCGAGCGCCTCGGCCTCGTCGGCGGGGACGGGCTCGGTCACCGGCCCGGACCGCACCGGCGGGGCGGTCCGCTTCTCGTCGGCCGCACGGCCGGGCGCTTCTGCGGTCATCGAGCGGCTCCGATCTCGCGTGTGGACGCGACTTCCGAACTACGACGCCGTGCGGGCGGCCGACCGGGCCGCGACGAAGTCCCGGAACACCGGGTAGATCTCCTCGGTCCAGCGCGAGCCCGCGAACACCCCGTAGTGCCCGACGCCCGGCTGCAGGTGGTGGTGGTGATCCCTGGCGGGGATCCCGGCGCACAGCCGGTGGGCCGCCTCGGTCTGCCCGGGCGAGCACAGGTCGTCCTCGGCTCCTTCGACGGTGAGCAGGGCGGTCCGTTCGATGGCGCCGAGATCGACCCGCTGCCCGCGCCAGGCGAACTCGCCGCGGGGGAGATCGTGCTCCATGAAGACGTGCTGCAGGGTCTCCAGGTAGAACTCGGCCGGCACGTCCATGACCGCGCCGTACTCGTCGTAGAAGTCGCGGATCCGTTCGGCGGTCGCACCGTCGCCCGCGACCAGGGCGCGATAGAGCTGGACGTGCGAGCTCAGGTGCCGCCGGGTGTTCATCGACATGAACGCGGTCAGCTGGGCCAGCCCCGGGTACACGCGCCGCCCGGCACCGGCGTACCGGCGGGGTACCCGCGAGACGAGGAACCGCTCGTAGAACGCCAGCGGACGGCGGTCGGCGAGCTCGTTGATCCTGTTCGGGTTCACCCGGGTGTCGATGGGGCCCGCCATGAGCGTGAGGCTGCGCGGCTGTGCCGGGTCGTCCGCGACCGCCAGCAGGGCGACGGCTGCCAGCACCAGCGGGGCCGGTTGGCACACGGCCAGGGCGTGGTGGTCCGGGCCGAGGTGGCGCATCGCGGCCAGCACGTGGTCGATGTACTCGTCGAGCCCGAACCGGCCCTCGTCGAGCGGGATGTCTCGGGCGTTGTGCCAGTCCAGCACGTAGACGTCGTGATCGGTGAGCAGGGTGAGGACCGTGGGGCGCAGCAGCGTGGCGAAGTGCCCGGAGATCGGCCCCACCAGCAGCGTCGGCGTCCTCCCGGTCACCCCCGGCGTGGCGAAGTGCAGCAAGGTGGCGAACGGCGTGGTCAGCACGGGCCGGACCTCGACCTCGACGGGCTCGCCGGCGACCGTGACCGAGTCGATGCCCCAGTCGGGACGGACGTGGGTGGGACGGGCGCCCGCGACGATCTCGCTGACGGCCTTGAGCCGGCGGGTCGCGGCAAGCTCCGCGACCGGCGCGGGCAGTCCCGACAGGCTGCGGTGCAGGAGTTCGGAGGAGATCCGAGCCGGCTCGGTCAACCGCCGGTGCCATTCGTACACGGGGTAGAGCATGCGCCCGGGCTCCGTTCGGTCTGCGACGTGCGTCACAGGAAAGTAACCGACGGTCGCGCCGTCGACCACCGCTGCCGGGACGGAACATCGATCACCCCGGCCCACGGCGTCAGCCGAGGCGCTCGGCCAGGGACACGATGATCCCCTCCGGACCGCGCACGTAGGCCATTCGCCAGCTGTGTTCGTACCGGCCGATGCCGCCGACCAGCCCGTAGCCCTCGGCGGCCAGCCGGTCGACGCTTGACTGCAGGTCGTCGACCTCGAAGGCCACGTTGCGCAGCCCCAGCTCGGTGGCCATCGCGGCCGGTGACCCCGGTTCGTGGTCGGGCCGGAGGAAGCGGGACAGCTCCAGGCAGGTATCTCCGCCGGGCGGCCGCAGCATGACGATCTCCGTGCAGGAGTCGGGGATCCCGATGACCGTGTCCAGGAACTCGCCCTCCACGACCATCCGCGTGCCCTCGACCTCGAGACCGAGCCCGACGAAGAACGCGGTCACCGTGTCGAGGTCCGCGACGGTAATGCCGACATGGTCGAAGCGTCGTACGTGCGACATGGGGTCGATCCTCCGGTTCTCGTGTCGTCGGTCCACCCGGGGACGTGGCCGAGCGGGGAATCTCGACATCGACCGCCTCGGCGGTTCTGGGGTAGGAAGGGCCGGTGAGCCGCATCAACGACGTCGGCGGGATGAGCGGGTTCGCGCCGATCGTCGAGGAGCCCGACGAGCCGCGCTTCCACGCCGACTGGGAGGCGCACGTGTTCGCGCTCAACGGCGCCCTGATCCGGCGCGGTGTCTACAACCTGGACGAGTTCCGCGACGCGCAGGAGCGGCTGCCGGTGGGGGAGTACCTGGCGGCCTCCTACTACGAGCGGTGGTTCGCCGCGATCCGCCTGCTGCTGGCGGAGAAGCGCGTCGCCACCCCGGAGGAGCTCGCGCATGGCTGACCGGTTCGCGCCGGGCGACCGGGTGCGCACGCGGTCGGCGGACGTCGCGGGCCACACCCGCCTGCCGGGCTACGCCCGCGGCGCGGTCGGCACCGTCGTGGAACTGGCGGGCCGGCACCCGCTGGCGGACGAGCGGGCCCGCGGCCGGGAACCGGAGCCGCACCCCGTCTACCACGTCCGTTTCGCGGCGGCGGACCTGTTCGGCGCCGGCGACCACACCGTCGTCGTGGAGCTGTGGGAGGACTACCTCGTGGAGGAGCGGGCATGAGCGGGGACCACCCGAGCTCGACGATCTCGGCCGAGGTCCGGCACGTCGAGTCGCTGCTGGAGGCACGGGGTCTGCTGGAACCCGGGGAGATCGACACCCGCATCGACGAGTTCCTCGCCGGGGGGAGCCCGGCCCACGGAGCCCGGATCGTGGCGCGCGCGTGGACCGATCCGGGATTCGCGGAGCGCCTGCTGGCCGACGCCAACACCGCGATCCGCGAGGTGGGCCTGTCCATGGCGGGCGGGATCCAGGAGCAGCGCCTCAAGGTGGTCGCGAACGGGGTGGGCGCGGACGGAACGGAGGAGCACCACGTCGTGGTCTGCACGCTGTGCTCCTGCTACCCGATCGCGCTGCTGGGGCCCTCGCCGAGCTGGTACAAGAGCGAGGCCTACCGCTCCCGGGTGGTGCGCGACCCGCGCGCCGTGCTGCGCGAGTTCGGCCTGGTGCTACCGGACTCGGTCGCGATCTCGGTGTGGGACGCGAGCGCGGAGTCCCGGTACATGGTGCTGCCCCGCAGGCCGGACGGCACCGACGGGCTGTCCGAGGAGCAGCTCGCCGGGCTCGTCACGCGGAAGGGCCTGATCGGCACCGCCGCGGTCTGAGCCCCCATCCCGGGAGGCCCTCGGCGCCGTCGCGCAGGATGGCCGAGCGGATCACGGCCGCTGATCACACCGGCGGCCCCGCGGACGCCGGCGCGGCGAGCTCGGCCAGGTGCCGCAGCGAGTCGATCAGATGCTCCGGTCCGAACGGCGGGAAGTGGATGTACTCCCGGATGAACTGCGGCACTGCCGACCAGTCGTAGGTCAGCGTGACCTCGGTCCCGGACGGACCGAGCGGCATCAGGTCGTAGCGCCAGGTCCAGCCGCCGAACTCCAGGCGACCGCCGTCCTTCTCCTGCCCCGGCAGCCAGCCGATGGCACGCGGCGGGTCGAACACCTCCACCCTGTTGGCCATCTCGTAGTGCCCGTCCGGATGGTTGGGGTGGTACATCCCGATCCGGAAGACCTGCCCCACCTCCGTCAGCGGTGCCCGGTCGACGGCCTCCCGGACCCAGCCGGTGCCGTCGATCGCGGGATGGGTCGTCGGGTCCGCCAGTACCGCGAACACCCTCGCGACGGGCTCGGCGACGGTCAGGGTCGCGCTCACGTTCTCCTCGGCCACGGTGCACGCTCCTCGTCGTCTCGTCGGGCTCCCGCAGGCGCGGAAGGCCCACCCTGCAGACGACGTGACGGGGCGGAACTCATCGCTGGTGAGCGTCGACCCCTCGAGTCCTGGTGCGGCGCGGCCGCTACTCGTCGCCGCGTGAGTCGACCACCACCTCGTGCCAGATGATCCGGCTGTCGCCCTCCTGCAGCCCCTCCATCCGGGTACGGGTCTCGGCGAACGCGTCGTCCTCGTGCCAGGCTTGCCAGTCCGCCCGGCTCTGCCAGGTCCCGACGACGACGCGCGTGTTCTGCCCGTCCAGCGGGATGAGCAGCTGCCCGCCCACCCAGCCCGGCCGCCCGCGGGCGGCCGTGAGCCGGTCGCGCATCGCGGCGTCCCACTCGGGCTCGGCTCCACGCTGCAGCGTGATCTCGGTGATGACCGTCATCATGTCGGCGACTCCCTCCGCGGAGATGCCCGTGGGTTCCCGGCGGGGCGGACCTCCATGCCCCGCCCGTCACCAGTGCGCGGCGCCGAGGCCGCGACGGGCGTGGGCGGGGCCGAGGACGTCGGGCTCCGGGGTGGACAGGGCGGTGCGGAGGAAGCGGCGGAGGACGGGGGAGTCCTCGTCGGGTCGCCAGCACACCGCGGTCTCGACCACAGGGGTGTGCTGCCGCGGGGGCCGGGCGACCAGCCCGCCCCACACCATCGACGTGTACTGCGCGGGCAGGAGCGTGACGCCCGCCCCGGCCTCGACCAGCGCCATCGCCTGCACGATCGACCCCGCCTCGACCACGCCGTGGGCGCCGTCCGGCTCGGCGACCGCCCAGGCCGCCCGGACGTGCGCCGCGAACCCCTCGCCCGTCGCCTCGGCGACCACCACGCGTGCCTCGCGCACGAGGGACAGGTCGACCCGGTCGCCGCCCGCCTCGGGATGCGTGTCGGGCAGCACCGCGACCAGCGGCTCGCGGGCGACGACCGCCACCTCGAGCCCTCGCGCGCGGGCGCGCGGGTGCCGGGTCCGGCCCGGCTCACCGGGGGCGAGGTGGAGGAGCCCGGCGTGGGCGTCGCGCCGGTGGACCCGCTCGACGACGTCGGCGTCCGTGGCCTCGGTGACGATCAGGTCGACGCCGCCGCCGAGCGCCGCCCCACCGGTGAGGTGCGGCAGCAGCCGGGGCGACACCGTGTGCCCGACGACGACGCCGAACCGGCCGCGCGTGCCGAGCCCGACCGTCCGGACCTCCTCGGCCGCGGCGGACACGTCGGCGAGCACCCGGCGTGCGCGTTCGACGAGCACCCGTCCGGCGGCGGTGAGGTCCACGCCGCGCCCGTGCCGGACCAGCAGCTCCACGCCGAGCTCGCGCTCCAGGGACCGCAACCGGACGGTCAGCGGCGGCTGAGTCATGTGCAGCCGGGCGGCGGCCCGGCTGATCGAGCCCTCCTCGGCGACGGCGACGACGCACTCCAGCGCCCGCAGATCCATAGGGAGAGCGTATAGCCGCACCGCGATCTCGGTATTGGACGTATGGCCGCGCCGGTTCCCATACTCGGTCCGTCCCGGACGCACTTCAGAGACGAGGCGGCGTGAACGAGCAGACGGTCCTGACGACGGACGTCCTGGTCATCGGCAGCGGACCGGCCGGGGCGTCGGCCGCGCTGTTCCTGGCCACCTACGGCGTCGACCACATCGTGATCACCAAGTACCGGTGGACGGCGAACACGCCGCGGGCCCACATCACCAACCAGCGGACCGTCGAGATCCTGCGCGACATGGGGATCGAGGACGACGTCCGGGCACAGGGCACCCCGTCGGCGCTGATGGGCGACACGGTCTTCTGCACCAGCCTGGCCGGCGACGAGATCGGCCGGGTGCGGACGTGGGGGACGCACCCGGCCCGGCGCGCGGACTACACGCTGGCCAGCCCGTCGGACAACTGCGACCTGCCGCAGACGCTGCTGGAGCCGATCCTCATCGGGCACGCGGCCGAGCGGGGCAGCCGGATCCGGTTCGACACCGAGTACCTCGGCCTCGAGCAGGACGCCGACGGGGTGACGGTCACGGTGCGGGACCGGCTCTCCGGCCACACCTACCCGATCCGGGCGAAGTACGTGATCGGCGCCGACGGCGGCCGCAGCCAGGTGGCCCGCGACGTCGGCCTGCCCTTCGAGGGGCAGATGGACATCGCGGGCAGCATGAACATCGTCTTCCACGCCGACCTGTCGCGGTACGTGGAGCACCGCCCCAGCGTCCTGTACTGGGTGCTGCAGCCCGGCTCGAACATCGGCGGCATCGGGATGGGGCTGGTCCGCATGGTCCGGCCGTGGGACGAGTGGCTGATCGTGTGGGGCTACGACATCGACGGGGCGCCGCCCGAGGTCGACGACGCGATGGCCACGAAGATCGTCCACGACCTCGTCGGCGACGACACGATCCCGGTGACCATCCGCTCCACCTCGTTGTGGGGCAACAACAAGATGTACGCCATGCGCTACCGCGCCGGCCGGGTGTTCTGCGCCGGCGACGCCGTGCACCGGCACCCGCCGTCGAACGGCCTCGGCTCCAACACCTCCGTCCAGGACTCCTACAACCTCGCGTGGAAGCTGGCGGCGGTGCTGTTCGGCCGGGCGGGGGAGGAGCTGCTGGACAGCTACGACGCCGAGCGTGCCCCGGTCGGGAAGCAGATCGTGCTGCGCGCCAACAAGTCCATCGAGCAGTTCGGGCCGATCTTCGACGCGCTGGGGTTCACCGACTCCGACGACCCCGCCCAGCAGATCGCGAGCATGCGGGCCCGCGCCGCGGACACCCCGGAGGCCGCGGAGCAGCGGATCGCCCTGCGGAAGGCCCTCGAGCTCAAGGACTACGAGTTCAACGCGCACGGTGTGGAGCTCGGGCAGCGCTACCGCTCGGGCGCCGTGATCGGCGACGGCACACCGGAGCCGGGGTACGACCGTGATCCGGAGCTGTACTACCACCCGACCACCTGGCCGGGTGCCCGTCTGCCGCACTGCTGGCTCGGCAGGGGCGGGCACAAGGTCAGCACCCACGACGTCACCGGCAAGGGCCGCTTCACCGTGCTCACCGGCATCTCGGGGCAGGCGTGGGCCGATGCCGCGGAGGCCGCGGCCCGGTCGTTGGGCATCGAGGTCGACGCGCACGTGATCGGCCCGGGCCGCGAGTACACGGACGTCTACGACGACTGGGCGCGGCTGCGCGAGGTGTCCGAGTCCGGCTGCGTGCTGGTCCGGCCGGACGCGCACGTCGGGTGGCGGGCCCACGAGCTGCCCGCCGACCCGGAACGTGAGCTCACCGCCGCGCTGGCCGCGCTGCTGGCGCGGGCCTGAGGGGAAACGTCGTGCGGAACTTCACCTACACCGCCCACCCGGCCCGGATCGTGTTCGGGGCCGGCACGCTCGAGCAGGTCGCCGACGAGGTGACCCGCCTCGGCCGCTCGCGCGCCCTGGTCCTGGCCGGCGAGCACCTGCGGGACGTCGGCGACCGGGTCGAGAAGATCCTCGGCCCGCTCGCGGCCGGCCGCTTCGACGGTGCCGCGATGCACACCCCGGTCGAGGTCACCGAGCAGGCGCTGGCGGTGCTGCGCGAGACGGCGGCGGACTGCGTGGTGGCCGTCGGCGGCGGCTCGACGACCGGGCTGGCCAAGGCACTCGCCGTGCGGACCGGGGTGGACCAGGTCGTGCTGCCCACCACCTACGCCGGCTCCGAGGTCACGCCCGTGCTGGGGGAGACGGCGGAGGGGGTCAAGACCACCCGCACCGACCCGGCCATCCTACCCGAGGCCGTGATCTACGACGTCGAGCTGTCGGCCGGGCTGCCCCGCACGCTCGCCGTGACCAGCGCGGTCAACGCGCTCGCCCACGCCGTCGAGGCGCTCTATTCACCCGACGCCAACCCGGTCGTCGACGGGATGGCGCTCGACGCCGTCCGCCACCTCGCCCGGGGCCTGCGCGGCCTGGACACCGACCCGGACGCCCGCGCCGACCTGCTGCGCGGCGCCTGGCTGGCCGGGACGTGCCTCGGCGCCGTCGGGATGGGCCTGCACCACAAGCTCTGCCACACCCTCGGCGGCAGCTTCGGGCTCCCGCACGCGCCCACGCACACCGTCGTGCTGCCGCACGCCATGGCCTACAACGCCGCGGCCGCACCCGAGGCGATGCGCCGGGTGGCCCAGGCGCTCGGCGCGGCCGACGCGCCGACGGCGGTGTTCGACCTGATCGTCGAGGCGGGCGGGCCGACGTCGTTGCGCGAGCTCGGGCTCGCCGAGGCCGACCTCGACCGGGCGGTCGCGCTCGCCGTCGCCGAGCCCTATCCGAACCCGGCCCCGCTGACCCGGGACGGGCTCGCCGGGCTGCTGCGCCGGGCGTGGGCGGGGGAGCGGCCGCCCGGGTCCGCCACGCTCGACGGTCTCACCGCGCAGGTCGCGGCGACGTTCGCGGGCACCGAGGACCCCCGGCTGCGTGCGCTGCTCACCGACCTGGTGCCGCGCCTGCACGCCTTCGCCGTCGACAACGACCTCACCCAGGCCGAGTGGCAGCAGGGCATCGACTTCCTCACCCGCACCGGACGGGCCTGCACCGACACCCGGCAGGAGTTCGTGCTGCTCTCCGACACGCTCGGGCTGTCCAGCGTGGTCGACGTGCTGGACAACTCGCGCACGCCGGACACCACGCCGTCGGCCGTCCTGGGGCCCTTCTACGTGGAGGGACCGCCCGAGCTGCCGCAGGGCGCGGACGTCTCCGCCGGCCTGCCGGGCACCCCGCTGTACGTCGACGTGACGGTCACGGACACGGAGGACCGGCCGGTGCCCGACGCCGTCGTCGACGTCTGGCAGTCGAACGAGGACGGGTTCTACGACGTCCAGCTGCCGGACCTGGACGGGCCGGTGCTGCGCGGGCGGCTGCGGACCGACGTCGAGGGCCGCCTGCGGTTCCGCTCGATCCTGCCGTCGGAGTACCCCATCCCCGACGACGGCCCGGTCGGCGCGATGCTGCGGGCCGCCGGCCGGCACCCCTACCGGGCGCCGCACCTGCACTTCATGATCGACGCGCCGGGGCACCGGAGACTGGTCACGCAGCTCTTCGTGCGGGGCGGGAGGTACCTCGACTCCGACGCGGTGTTCGGCGTGAAGGAGGACCTGATCGTCGACTTCGAACCCCGCACCGGGCCGACGCCCGACGGCGCCCCAGTGCAGGGGGAGTGGCGGGAGCTCCGTTACACCTTCCGAATCGCGCGGACCGATTGACCCCGGGTCGGCCCGCGGCGCGGAGCCCGATCAGCCCGCGGCGCGGATCCGGCTGAGCACGGTCTCCGCGATGCCGGCGAGCGCGTCGACCTGGTCGGGGTCGAGCCCGTCGAACACGAGCTCCCGCACCGCCTCGACGTGCGCGGGGGCGGCGCCCTCGATCGCGCGCCGCCCCTCGGCGGTGAGGACGACGAAGGCGCCGCGGGCGTCGTCGGCGCACTCCTGCCGCTCGACCAGGCCCCGCTTCTGCATGCGGGACAGGTGGTGGGAGAGCCGGCTCTTCTCCCACTGCAGCGCCTCGGCCAGCTCCAGCACACGGACCTGCTCGCCGTCGCGGTCGGTCAGCGCGACGAGCACGTCGAAGTCGGCGTACGACAGCCCGGAGTCGGCCTGCAGCCGCCGGTGCAGCAGGGCCTGCAGCTGGGTCTGCATGGCGAGGTAGCCGCGCCAGGCGCGCTGCTCCCGCTCGTCGAGCCATCGGGTCATGGGGACCACGGTACCGGAATAGTTGACACGTCACCGGAGTTCGGAGAACATAGATGACACATCAACCAACGAGGTGAGGGTCATGCAGTTCGGAGTGTTCTCCGTCAGCGACGTCACGACCGACCCGACGACCGGTCGCACGCCGTCCGAGGCGGAGCGGATCAAGGACATCGTCACGATCGCGAAGAAGGCCGAGGAGGTGGGCCTGGACGTCTTCGCCCTGGGCGAGCACCACAACCCGCCGTTCTTCTCCTCGTCGCCGACCACGACCCTCGGCTACATCGCGGGGCGGACGGAGCGCCTGCAGCTCTCGACGGCCACCACGCTGATCACCACGAACGACCCGGTGAAGATCGCCGAGGACTTCGCGATGCTGCAGCACCTGGCCGGCGGGCGCGTCGACCTGATGATGGGCCGCGGCAACACCGGCCCCGTCTACCCGTGGTTCGGCAAGGACATCCGGGACGGCATCCCGCTGGCGATCGAGAACTACGCCCTGCTGCGCAAGCTGTGGGACGAGGACGTGGTCGACTGGGAAGGCCGGTTCCGCACCCCGCTGCGCGGCTTCACCTCGACCCCGCGCCCGCTCGACGGCGTCGCGCCGTTCGTGTGGCACGGCTCGATCCGCAGCCCGGAGATCGCGGAGCAGGCCGCCTACTACGGCGACGGCTTCTTCCACAACCACATCTTCTGGCCGGCCGAGCACACGAAGCGGATGGTCGAGTTCTACCGCCGCCGCTTCGAGCACTACGGGCACGGCGCCGCCGACCAGGCGATCGTCGGGCTCGGCGGGCAGGTGTTCATGCGGAAGAACAGCCAGGACGCCGTGGACGAGTTCCGGCCGTACTTCGACAACGCCCCGGTCTACGGGCACGGGCCGTCCCTGGAGGACTTCAGCCGGGAGACCCCGCTGACCGTGGGCAGCCCGCAGCAGGTCATCGAGCGGACCCTCGGGTTCCGCGACTACGTCGGCGACTACCAGCGCCAGCTGTTCCTCGTCGACCACGCGGGCCTGCCGCTGAAGACCGTGCTCGAGCAGCTCGACATCCTCGGCGAGGAGGTCGTGCCGGTGCTGCGCAAGGAGTTCGCCGCGCTCAAGCCCGCGCACGTGCCCGACGCCCCGACCCACGAGTCCCTGGTCGCCGCGCGCGGCGCGAAGGACTCGACCGTGTACGCCCCGGCGGACGACGTCACCGGGCAGGCCCGGGAGGAGGCGGCCTGATCATGGAGAAGCGCAGGATCGCCGTGGTGAGCGCGGGACTGTCCGTCCCGTCGTCCACCCGGCTGCTGGCCGACCGGCTGGCCTCGGCGACCGTGGCGGCCTTGCGCCGCCGCGGCGTCGAGGCCGAGGTGGAGGTCGTCGAGCTGCGCGAGCACGCCCGGGACCTCGCGGACAACCTGGTCACCGGGTTCGCGAACGCCGAGCTGCGGCCGGCGCTGGACGCGGTGACCGGGGCGGACGGGATCGTCGCCGTCACGCCGATCTTCTCGGCGTCGTACAGCGGGCTGTTCAAGACGTTCTTCGACGTCGTCGACTCCGGCGCCCTGAGCGGCAAACCGGTGCTGATGGGTGCGACGGCGGGCACGGCCCGGCACTCCCTGGCCCTGGAGCACGCGATGCGGCCGCTGTTCGCCTACCTGCGCACCGTCGTCACGCCGACCGCCGTGTTCGCCGCGTCGGAGGACTGGGGCGGTGCGGGGGAGGCGAGCCAGGGCCTGGCCTCGCGGATCGACCGGGCGGCCGAGGAACTGGCCGAGCTGGTCGCCGCGCGGCCGGCGGCGCGGACGGCCGACCCGTTCGCCGACGCCCCGTCGTTCGAGGCGCTGCTGCGCGGCGTCTGACCCCGCCGCGGAGGCCCCGTCCCTGGTCGGACGGGGCCTCCGGCATGTCCGGGGGATGTGCGCGACGACCCGGCGGTGGGAGCAACCTCGGGGTCGAGCTTGTCCACGCCGGGCGGCAGACGGAAGCCGGGAGGCGTGCGCTTCCGCAGGCCGTTGCCACCACTCCGATCGCTCCCCGGCTCCACCGGAGGGCCCGGTGGTGCGCACCCGGCAGCACCACTCACGACGAGGGCCCGCCCCGACCCCACCCTTGGACGTCAGGCGACGGCGACCACCGCGGAACTCTCTGCCTCCACCGTCTCCGGTCAGTAGCCGGAGCCGTTCCGGACGGTCGAGCGGAGTCCGGCATTATCCGCGTTGCTCCGCCTCGAGCAATTCCCGCGCGCCTTCGCGCACCACCGAAGTCGCGCATCCGAATTGGCCTCCGCCGAGTCGCCGCGGTCCATTCTGCGGCGACGGTCGGCGGCATCCAGGGGCCGGGTGCACGGGCGAGCATTTCGAAATGCCCCCTTCCCGCCGAAGCCCGGGACCAGCACGATGGGCCCCCGAACGCCGCCCGCCGCGGCGTCGAGGGGGGATCATCGTGGACCCGACCGTCACCTTCTATCAGACCTTGAGCGGCACGAGTTTCACGTTGCTGGGACTCTGGTTCGGCGTCATGCAGTTCGCGCACGGCAACTGGCGCTCCGATCCTGCTCGGCACGCGGCGACGTTGCACCTGGCGCTGAAGTTCTTCCTGCCCGGGGTGCTCGGACTCGCCTCGATGCTGGGCACCACCGGGGGCGACAGCGGGCTGGTCTGGCGTGCCACGTTCGCGATCGGCGGGGTGATCGGGGTGGTCGAGTCCCTCCGCTACCTCCTGCGCACCGGCCGGGCGCGGGTGCCGGGCCGGCGGCTCGCCGTGGTGGACCCGCTGTTGTACGCGCTGGTCGTGGCGGCCGCGTTCGTCCCGGCCGGCGCGCTGGCGATCAGCCCGTTGCAGATCGAGGGCATCGTCACCGGCCTGTTGTTCATCACCGGGCTGTGCGGGGTGTGGCTGGCGTTCGCCGAACGGGCGTCGGAATCGGCCACCACGACTGCCGCGACCTCGGCCTCGGCCTCGCCGGGCTCGCCGATGCCTCCGCCAGGCCCCGCCGGCGTCGCGGCCACTTCCCCGACCGGCCCGCCGGTCCCGAACGCCGCCCCGACCGGCTCGCCGGTCCCGCACGCCGCACCGACCGGACCGTCGCTCCCGCACACCGCACCAGGCCGGCCCCTGCCCCGCCCCGAGCCCGGTCCGCCCCTGCCCCGCCCCGAGCCCCGGCCCGAGCAGGTCCGGAACCTCCCGCCCCGAGAGGACCCCCGGACGAGCTGATCCACGCCCACCGCGACCACGAAGGCCGTCGTCGGTCCGACACGACCTCGACCTGATCGAAGCCCTCCTCGACCAGCGGCACCCGCGCCCGGCCGGTCCGCCGGACCTCAGGCCTTGAGCCAGTCCTCGAACCGGGTCGCGCCGATCCGGGCCTCGCCGGCGGGGACCAGCGCGTCGCCGATCGCGGTGCCGAAGTAGCGGGCGTCGGGACCCGTCGTGACGCTCCGGGGGTCCTCGTGGGCGGCCAGGAACTCCCGGACGAACTCCTCCATCGTGCGGCGGTCGGGGCCGGCCAGGTCGATCGTGCCGCCGACCGGCGCGCCGGTGGCGAGCTCGGCGAGGCCGGCGACGACGTCGGCCGCGGCGACGGGCTGGAACGCCCCCTCGGGCACGGTGACGGTGCTGCCCTCGGTGGCCGAGTCGGCGATCATGGACAGGAACTCGAAGAACTGGGTGGCGCGCAGGATCGTGAACGGGATCCCCGAGGCGGTGATCAGCTCCTCCTGGGCGACCTTGGCGCGCAGGTAGCCCGCGTCGGGCAGCCGGTCGGTACCGACGATCGACAGCGCGACGTGGTGGCCCACGCCCGCCTCGCGCTCGGCGGCGAGCTGGGTGGTGGTCGAGCGGGTGAAGAAGTCGAGCACCGGACCGTCCTCGAACGACGGCGAGTTGCACACGTCGACGACCACCTGCGCCCCGGCCAGGGCCTCGGCGACGCCCGCGCCGGTCAGCGTGTCGACCCCGGTCGACGGCGAGGCGGGCACCGCCTCGTGGCCGCGCTCCCGCAGCGCCTCGACCAGCGCCTTCCCGATCAGGCCCGTTCCCCCGACGACGACGATCCGCATGGCCGTTCCCCTCTCGTGAACCCGGATATCTTCTGTCCGGGATCCTACTCGGACAACTTCTGTCCGAGTCAAGTAGGCTGCGGGGGTGAAGATGTCCGGCGGGGTGGAGTGGGCGCTGCACTGCTGCGTGGTGCTGACCGGCACGACCGACCCGGTCCCCGCGGCCAAGCTCGCCGAGTTCCACGACGTGTCGCCGACCTACCTGGCCAAGCAGCTGCAGGCGTTGTCCCGGGCCGGGCTCGTCCGCTCGGTGCAGGGGCAGGCGGGCGGGTACGTGCTGACCCGGGCGGCCGGGGAGATCACCGTGCTCGACGTCGTCGAGGCGGTCGACGGCGCCGAGCCCGCCTTCGTCTGCACCGAGATCCGGCAGCGGGGGCCGCTGGCCGCCGCGCCGGAGGCGTGCACCACGCCGTGCCCGATCGCGCGGGTGATGATCGAGGCGGACCGGGCGTGGCGCGGCGCGCTGCGCGGGGTGTCGATCGCGGATCTCGCCGGCGACGTCGCCCGGACCACGGGGGTGGAGACCCTGCCCCGGGTCCGCGCCTGGCTGCAGGGCCTCGCCGGGTAGTGCCGCGCAGGCCGGTTCGCACGGGAGTCGAGGAGTTCGGATGGGTTCGGGACCGCTGACCGGGATCCGTGTCGTCGACGCGGCGACGCTCGCCGCCGGGCCGCTCGTCGCGACGTGGCTCGGTGAGCACGGCGCGGAGGTGATCAAGGTCGAGCAGCCCGACGGCGGCGACCCGCTGCGGCAGTGGGGAGCCCAGCGCGACGGTGTCGGGCTGATGTGGAAGAGCCTGGGGCGCAACAAGAAGTCGGTCACGCTCAACCTGCGCGAGGAGGCGGGGCGGGACCTGCTGCGCGGGCTGACCGACACGGCGGACGTCGTGGTCCTGAACCTGCGTCCGTCGACGCTCACGCGGTGGGGTCTCGACCACGCCGCGCTCGCGGCGACCAACCCGGGGCTGGTGATGCTGCACGTCACCGGGTTCGGGGCGGGCGGGCCGAAGTCGGACCGGCCGGGCTTCGGCACCCTGGGCGAGGCGATGAGCGGGTTCGCCCACCTGACCGGGGAGCCGGACGGTCCACCGACCCTGCCCGCGTTCATGCTGGCCGACGGCGTGGCCGCGCTGACCGCGACGTACGCCGTGATGATGGCGCTCTACCACCGCGACGTGCACGGCGGCCCGGGCCAGCTGATCGACGTCAACCTGGTGGAGCCGCTCGCGCGGTTGATCGAGCAGCCGGTGCTGACCTACGACCAGCTCGGCGAGGTGCCCGCCCGCACCGGGAACCGGTGGGACATCTCGGCCCCGCGCAACACCTACCGGACCAAGGACAGGCACTGGCTGGCCATGTCGGGCAGTGCCCCGACGATCGCGATGCGGGCCCTGCGCGCGGTCGGCCGCGAGGACCTCACCCGGGACCCGCGCTTCGCCGAGGCCCAGCAGCGGCTCCGGAACGCGGCGCTGATCGACTCCGTGATGGCCGAGTGGATCGCCGCGCACACGCTCGACGACGCGATGACCGTGTTCGAGGAGGCCGAGGTCGCGGCCGCCCCGATCTACGACGCCGAGCAGCTGCTCGCGGACCCGCAGCTGCAGGCTCGCGGCGTGTTCCCGCAGGTACCGGATCCGGACCTGGGCGCGATGCGGGTGCAGGCACCGGTCCCGCGCTTCTCGGCGACGCCGGGCGGGATCGACCACCTCGGCCCGGGCCTCGGCGAGCACAACGACGAGATCTACGGCGACCTGCTCGGCCTGTCCGAGGAGCGCCGGGCCGCGCTGCGGGCGCAGGGTGTGATCTGACGCCGTCCGATCCGTGCCCTGTGATCCGACGTCGCGGCCGGCCGCCTGATCCTCGCGGGTCCACATCGGCCCACCAGGGTCCATGGACCCGGGAAGGACCCGTTCGGCCCCGGGACCCGGTGGACCCGGCCGGGTCGTCCGCCCCTGCCCCCGCCGGGCCCTGCTGCGGCACCGTGTCCGGCGGGGACGACACACGGGCCGTGGCGGGGACGAGGGGGGCTGCGGGGGTGGTTCGGGCCGGGGGGTACGCGGGCGCGCGCGCACGGCGTCGCCGCTGGTGGCTGTGGGTGGCATGGCCGCTGGTGGTGTTCGCGGTGCTGGCGGTCGAGTGGTCGCTGCTGCACGAGCGGATCGAGGCGGACATCGCCCTCCTGCTCGCCAGCGGCCGCGACGCCGTGGTCGCGCCCGCGTCGGGCCCGGTGCTGCCGCCGCTGCCGGCTGCGCCCGCGCCGGCCGCCGACGGGGCGGTCGGGTCCGTCGACCTGCGGACCGTCCGCGCCTGCGGCGCCGGGCAGGACTGCCTCGTCCGCATCCACGTGGGGCTGCGCCCCGCGTCCGGGCCGGTGGCCGTGGACTGGGCCGTGCGGCTCGATGACCTGTGCGGCGGCGCCGGCGCCACCCTCGCCGGGGGCACGGTGAGCGTCCCGGCCGGTGCGGACCGCGCCGACGTCGTCGCGGCCGTCCGGGTGCCCGACGCCGCCGCGACCGCCCTCACCGTCGTCACGGCCGGTCCGGGGGTGGCGGCCAGCCCGGCGGTCCGCGTCCCGTCGACGGGCGGGTGCGCCCCGTGACCGGCCGGTGGCCCCGGTGAGGCCCGCGCGACGGCTCCGCCGGCTCCTGCCCGGCCGGCGCCGGGTGTCCGCGTGGGCGACGGGGGAGCGGCCGCCCCGGCCGCCCCGGCCGCGCCGGAACCACGGGCTGGCGTTCGACGTCGTCGCGGTGCTGGCCACGCTGGTGCTGGTCGTCGCCGGGCTGGCCAACCTCGCCGTCGTCGAGGGGATCGACACCGCCGTGCGGCAGGGGATCATCGCCGCCGGCGGGCTGGTGCTGCTCGCGCTGTTCTGGCGGGTCCGGGTCGGTCTGCTCGGCGTGCTGGGCGTCGTCTGCTACGCACTGGCGGTGGTGCTGCTCGCCGCGGTCCCCGTGGTCGGCCTGAGCGCGAACGGCGCCACCCGGTGGATCGCCGTCGGCGGGTTCACCTTCCAGCCCTCCGAGCTCGCGAAGCTGGGCCTGCTCCTGGTGGTCGCCGGGGTCCTCGGGTCGGGGCGGCCGGCGTGGCAGCGGTTCCTGGGCGCGCTGATCCTCGCCGCGATCCCGATCGTGCTGACCGTGCTGCAGCCGGACCTGAGCACCACGACGCTGCTGGTGGTCGTCTCCGTGGCGCTGCTGGTGATCGGGCGGGTGCCGGCCCGGTTCGTGCTGCCGGTGTTCGCCGGGGCCGCGGTCGCCGCGCCGCTGGTCGTCGGGCTGTTGCGGCCCTACCAGGTGGAGCGGCTCGGCAGCTTCCTGGCGGGGGCCGCGGAGTCGCCGGCCGGGTCCGGCTGGGCGGTGGCGCAGGCGCGGATCGCGCTGGCCTCCGGCGGCCCGTTCGGGCAGGCCGGGGACCCGCTGACGAACGTCCTGGAGCGGTACCTGCCCGAGCGCGACACCGACCTGGCCCCGGCCAGCCTCGTCCTGCAGTTCGGGATGGTCGCCGGCGTGGTGGTGCTGCTGGCCGCCGTCCTCCTGGTGTGGCGGCTGGCGGTCGCCTCGCGCACCTCGCGCACGGCCCACGGGGCCCTGCTCGCGGGCGGGCTGGCCGTGCTGTTCGGGGCCGAGGTCGTGGTGTCGGTCGGCGGCAACCTCGGGCTCCTGCCGCTCGCCGGGGTGCCGTTCCCGCTGGTCAGCTACGGCGGCACCGCCGTGGTGGTGCATCTCGCGGCGATCGGCGTGGTGCTCGGCGTCCGGCGCGACGGCGCCCGCCGCGTGCTCTGGGCTGCGCCCGAGCGGCTGCGCCCGCGGCTGGTCCGGGTCGCCGCACTGGGCGTGACGGCCCTGCTGGTCACGTTCGGCGCCTTCGGCTGGCGGCTCGAGGCCGTCGAGGGACCGGCGCTGGTCGCCGCGGGCCAGGAACAGATGACCCGGTGCGTCCGGCTCCCGGCGCCGCGGGGCGAGATCACCGACCGCAACGGCTCCGTGCTGGCGATCGACACGGCCGCGACCGACGCCGGCACCGCGAAGATCGAAGCGGTCCCCGGCCTGGTCCGGCCCAGCGAGGTCGACCGGCTCGCGGGCCTGCTCGGCAGGCCGCCCGCGGACGTGCGCGCGGCCCTCGACGCCGCCCCCGACACCACGCTGTCGCTGGAGCTGGCGGAGCTCCCGATCGCCCAGGCGCGCGCGGTCACCGGGTTCGACGGAGTGCGGGTCGAGGCGGTCCCGCGCCGCAGCTACCCCACGGGCGAGCTGCTCGGTCCGGTGCTGGGCTACACCGGGATCGCGACCGACGTGCAGACCCGGCGGGACCCGACCCTCGGCCCCGGCGTCGTCGTCGGACGGGCGGGGCTGGAGGCGAGCTACGACGCCGTGCTCCGTGGCCTCGACGGCGAGCAGTGCTACTGGGTGACCCCGTCCGGTGTCCCCACCGCGCTCGGCACGCGGCGCGACCCGGTCCCGGGCGCCGACCTGCGCACCGCCCTCGACCTCCCCCTGCAACAGCGGCTGACCGACTCGGTCCGCGCCTCGCTCGCGGGGCAGCGCAACCCCCGGGCCGTCGGGGCCGCGGTCGCGATGGACCCGCGCAACGGCCAGGTCCTCGCCCTGGCGAGCCTGCCCTCCTACGACAACAACCTGTACGGCCCACCGCTCGACGTGCAGGCGCTGCGGGCCGTGGAGGCGCGCCCGGGCCACCCGACGCTCGAGCACGCCAGCCAGGTCGCGGTGCCGCCCGGCTCGACGTTCAAGCTGGTCGTCGCGGCCGCGAACATGGTGACCGGGACGATCCCGCCGGCGACGATCGTCCCGACCGGCGCGAGCTTCACCCTGGCCGGCCACACGTTCGACAACTGGAAGCCCATGGGGCCGATGAACCTCCCGCAGGCCATCGCCTGGTCGAACGACGTGTACTTCTACCGGCTCGCCGCCCTCATGGGCCCCGACCCGATCATCGAGGCCGCGCACGCGCTCGGCGTCGGCACTCCGACGGGCATCGACCTGCCGGGCGAGTCCGCGGGCTACCTCGGCACCCCGCAGACGATCGAGGACGACGGCGGGCACTGGTACGGCGGCACGACGGTGATCCTCGGCATCGGGCAGGGCCCGCTGCAGGTCACGCCCCTGCAGAACGCCCGCTGGACGGCCGCGATCGCGACCGGGCAGCTGGTCACGCCGCGGCTGGGGCTCGCGGTCGGCACCCCGGAGGCCGGTTTCACCGCGCTGCCCGTACCGCCGCCCGTCGCGGTGCCCTTCGCCTCCGCGCTCGGCCCCGTGCGGGACGGGATGCGCGCGGCGGTGCGCGGGGGCACGGCCACGTCGTTGTCCACGGTGCCGCTGGACTCGGGCGCGAAGACCGGCACCGCGCAGGACGGCAGCCTCTCCGCCGAGGAGTACGACAACTGGACGTCCGTCGCCGCGCCGTTCGACGCGCCGACCGTGGTGATGACGGGCCTGGTCCAGGGGCCGGGCAAGGGCGCCAACAGCGCGAGCCGGATCGTCATCGAGGGGCTGCGGCAGTACCAGGCGTCGCCCCCCGTGCCGTGAGCAGTTCCCGGGGGGCTCAGCCGCGGGCGTAGGTCTCGAGCACCCCGGGCAGGGTGAAGGCGCGGGCGGCCCCCTCGGCCACGCACGTCGACGGGTTCTCCGCCTGCTTCACCGGCAGCCCGAGCCCCGCCTCGAGGGCCGCGCGCAGCCCGCGGGTGGGGGAGGCACCACCGACGAGCAGGACGCCGTCGGCGGCGAGGTCGTCGAGCGCGCGGGCGGGCAGGTCGTCGAGGCAGCCGATCAGGGAGGTCGCGAGCTCCGCCACGCGCGGGGCCACGATGGAGTGCAGCTCGCCCGCGGGCAGGCGCAGCGTGCGGGGCCGGCCGTTGTCGCCGTCCCGCCCGACGACCGTGACCTCGCCGCCGTCGGGGACCGCCCCGACCCGGATCGTGAGATCCTCGGCGGCGTCGCGGCCCAGGGAGAGGTGGTGCTGCTCGCGCACGTGCCGGCGGACGGCGGCCGCGATCGCGTCCCCGGCGACCCGGCGCGACCGCACGGCCAGCACCTCGCCGAAACACATCGCGACGATCTCCGCGGTGCCGGCGCCCACGTCGGCGACCATGTGCACCCGCCGGTCGAGCGGGTCGACGCCGCAGCCGATCGCGCCCGCGACCGGGCCGGCGAGGGCGAGCACGCGGACGATGCCGGCCTCCTCGGCGGCCTCGACCAGGGCGCGGCGTTCCAGCGGGCTGGCGCCGGCGGGGACGGTGAGGGCGGCTGCCAGACGGGTGCGCTGCCAGGGCCGCGGGAGCACCCGGCGGACGACGGCGCGCAGGTAGCGGCGGGCGGTGTCGAGATCGGTGATCACGCCGTCGCGCACCGGCCGCACGGCGAGCGACCCGGACGGGATCCGGTCGACCAGGTCGGCCGCCTCCCGGCCCACGCTCACGCCGCGGCCGCCGGGCCGACCGAGCATGACCGACGGCTCGTCGTACTGGAACCCGCCCTCGGCGTCGTAGAGCACCGTGGTGCCGGTGCCGACGTCCATGCCGAAACGCCCCATGCTCCACCCCCGGATCCGGGCACGGTGCCCCCCCGTGCCGCCCCTTGCCAGCCTTCTCCCTCGGCGGCGCCCCCGGCAGGGCCGAAGGTCGTGAGTCCGCCGTCAGGCGCCCGCGGGCTCGGCCGCCGCCGCGGTCCGCACCACCACCACCGGGCACGGGCCCCGGTGCACCGCCAGCCGGGCCGGCTCGTCCCAGCGCCCGGCCCCGTCGGGCC
>NZ_JBEZDN010000082.1:0-34707 GCF_040648315.1 Pseudonocardia sp. NPDC049154 | reverse complement strand
GCCGCCCGCCACGCGAGCCCGGCGGCCTCCGCGGTGGCGGGCGCGTCGGCGAGCGGGCCGAGCAGCACACGGAGTCCGGCGTCGACGCCGCGGAGCCGGGCGGCGAGGACGCCGTCGGGTGAGGACGTGGACCAGGCGTACCGCATGTGCTCGGCCACCATCGCCGGGCTGACGCTGTAGAAGGCCGAGGTCACGACGTCCGCGCCCGCCCGGCCGAGCGGCGCGGCCCGCAGCGGGAAGTACGACGGCCAGCGGGTGGCGGTGTCGAAGCCGAGCCCCGCCACCTCTGCGGCGACCTCGGGCGCGTAGTAGAGCACCGCGTGCACGGGCTCCAGGACCTGCCAGTTCCCGCGCACCAGGGGCGTGGGGACGGTGGTCGTCAGGACGGACATCGCGAGCTCCCCTCGTCGAACTAGTCACTGACAAGACTGGCGCACGGCGGGTAACTTGTCAATGACTAGTTCGGCGCGTCGAGGCCGTAGGCGAAGGTCCACGCCCTGCCCAGATCGTCGGCGGCGAACGGGCGGAACAGGTCCCGGTGGAGCGCGCGGGCGGCCGCCTCGTCCGGGCCGTCGAGGATGGTGATGGCCCGGAGCAGGTACCCGGCCTCGCGGAACGCCGCGGGGACCGTCCGGCCGCGCGCGTACGCCCCGCCCAGGCGACGCACCTCGACCACGGACGGGACCGGAGCGGACGGGCCCGTCAGGCCCGGGATCGCCCGCAACCCGTCGCCGTCGAGCGTGCGGAGCAGGCGGGCGTCGCCCGCGTAGGGCTCGGGCTCGGTCGGGTCGTGGTGGATCGTGTGCGACTCCGCCACCGGGAGCCACCCGAGCCGCTCGTGGAGCACCGGCCCCAGTTCGCGCAAGGGGCCGACGAGACCGGCGACGTCGACGGTGGCGGCGATCGTGATCATCGCGACGTGCCGGCCGCGGAACGGCGGGGGCATGGCCGGGTCGTCGGGGAAGGGCACGAGCGAGATCCCGGTCGTCACCTCCTCCGGCAGGGCGGCGCTCCAGGCGGCCCAGCCGTCGAGCACGGCAGGTGTGACCTCGACGGCGAGTGAGCCGCCCCAGACCTCGGTGAGCTCGACGAGCCCGATCTCGACGGCGGTGACGACGGTGCCGTCCGTCGGGAGGTGGTCGAGCTCGACCGCCTCGCCGGAGGTGGTGACGCCCTCGACCCGGCCGACCTGGTCGGCGGCGAACCCGAAGGTGCGGCCGAGCAGGCCGAACCCGCCGCCGAGCAGATAGCCGACGACCCCGACGCCGGGGGAGCTGCCGCTGAGCGGTGCGAGACCGTGCTGCGTTGCTGCGCCGACGACGTCGCCCCACGTCGCCCCCGCCTCGACGCGGGCGCGGCGGGCCGCCGGGTCCACCGTGACCGTGCGCATCCGACGGGTGCTGATCAGCAGTCCGCCGTCGAGCGGGGTGGCGAGGCCGTGCCCGCTGGACTGGACGGCGAGGTCGAGCCCGCGCTCGCGGGCATGGATCACGGCGGCACGGACGTCGGCCGGGTCCGCGGCGACGACCACGAGGTCCGGACGGTGCGCGCGGGCGGCCTGGAACCCGCGTCGCTCGGTGTCGTAGCCGGGGTCGCCGGGGTGGAGAACGGTGCCGGAGAGGGTGCTGGTCGAAGTCATGGCTCCACCCTCGGCCGACGCCAGTCAGAAGTCCAAGAGATGGATCGTCTCGCAGCTAGCATGGCTGCTTATGGAGCTCCGTCACCTGCAGTACCTGGTCGCGGTGGTCGAGGAAGGGACCGTGACGGCCGCGGCCGCCCGCCTGCACGTCGCCCAGCCCGGGGTGAGCGCTCAGCTCAGGCAGCTGGAACGCGAGCTCGGTGAGCCGCTGCTGACCCGGACCTCCCGTGGGGTCACGCCGACGGCCGCGGGGGAGGCCGTGCTGCCCTACGCCCGGGCGGCGCTCGCGGCGGTCGAGGGGGCCCAGCTGGCCGTCGACGAGCTGAAAGGCCTGGTCCGCGGGCGGGTGGCGGTCGGGATGGCGCCGTCGCTGGCCGCGACCGACCTGCCGGACCTGCTCGCGGAGTTCCGCCGGGCGCACCCCGCGGTCGAGATCTCGCTGCGCGAGGGGACCTCGGAGGCGCTGCTCGCGCAGCTGGTCGCGGGGGAGGTGGACCTGGTGTGGGCGGGCGTCGCGGGTGATCCGCCGCCGGGCGTCGCGACGCGGACGATCACCGAGCAGCCGTTGGTCGCCGTCGGGCTCGACGTCGACGAGGTGGGGCTGGAGGAGCTGCTCCACCGACCCCTGATGTGCATGTCGCCGGGGACGGGGCCGCGCGGCGCCTTCGACGCGGCGTGCGCGTCGGCGGGCGTGCGCCCGTCCGTCGCGTTCGAGGCGGGGGACCCGCTGCTGCTCGCGCGGCTGTCCGCCCGCGGGCTGGGGGTCGCGGTGCTGCCGGCGAGCGCGATCCGCGCGGTGGGGCTCGACGTCGGGGTCGCGCGGCTGGTGCCGGAGGTGCGGAGCCGGATCGAGCTGGCCTGGCGGGCGGACGGTCCCAACGGGCCTGCGGCGCGGGCCCTCATCGCCGCGGCGCGGGCCCGGAGCTGACCTCCGCGAGTCGGCAGCCACGGGTCACCGAACGACACATCCCGGGAGCAACGGAGATGTGCAACTCGGTCGCCCGACACTGCCGACTCGCGGTGCTGGACAGCGCGACTCGCGGGTCAGGGCGTGGGCGCGTAGGTGCGGACCGCTTCCGCGACCGCGGCGCGGCGGGCGATCCGGACGGCGGTGTCGAGGGGGCGGAGGGCCTCGCGACGGGCGGTGGCGGCGGAGGCCGAGAGGGCGCCTCCGGGCTCGTCGGCGGAGGCGGCGGCGAGGATCGCCTCCACTTCGTCCGCCTGCTGCAGCACCCGCAGCGCGCGCCCCGGCATCCCGGCGGGCCAGTGCGTGGCCGGCCGGGCACGCAGGGCGGCGGCGATCTCCTCGCGCACCCCGGGCCGGTGCCGGGCGACCCCGAGGTCGGTGAGGAGCGACGTCGACTCCCGGACCTGCGCTCGCAGCTCGTGCTCGGCCTCCGCCAGCGGCACGTACTCCGCGGGCGGCACCGGGGCCGGGACGGTGTGCACGGTCCAGCGCAGGACGCCGTCGGCGATCGGGCTCGGCACCACGCCCAGCCCCGCCTCGCCGTACAGCACGCCTTCACCGGCGGCGATGGCGGCGGAGGTGAAGGAGCCGGGCCCGGGCAGGCCGCGGATGTCGCCGGCCACCGGGAGCACCAGCCGGCCGGCGCCGCGCGGGGCCCGGCGCAGCGCGGCGAGCAGGAAGGTCAGCGACGAGACGGGCGCGCCCGGGGCGGGGAGGTCCGTGGCGGCGGCGGTGGCCTCGTCGGCGGCGACGACGTCGTGCGCCTCGGCCCAGGGGGTGAGCGCGTCGAGCACGTCGTCCGGCGCGGCGGACCCGGCCAGCCAGGCCGAGGACCACACCGCGAAGGTGGCGGAGGAGCGGGGCACGAACGCCAGGCTAACCACGGGCGACGGGAACCCGGCCTCTGCCGTGCGGGTGACGCTGCGTGACGTTCGGTGAACGGCCGCCGGTCGGCCGCACGGGTGATGCGCTCTTCGGGCGCCCCTCCGCGTGTCGTCGGCGAACCGGTGTGTCCCTTGGGATACAACCCGGACATGCCCGCACCCCGCACGCACGACTACCGCGGCGCGTTCGGCGCCGACGGGACCCGGGTCCGCACGCGGAAGGAGGTCCCGGAGGTCCCCGCCGAACCCGGTCTGGTGGTGGAGGACCCGGCGAGCGGCTTCTGTGGCGCGGTGGTGAAGATCGACGTCCGCGAGGTCACCCTCGAGGACCGGTTCGGCGCGCGTCGCGTGTTCCCCCTGCGCCCCGCGGCCTTCCTGTTCGAGGGCCGCCCGGCCACCCTCGTGAAGCCCGCGGCCGCGCCGGCGGGGCCGGTCCGCTCGGCGTCGGGCTCGGTCCGGGTGGGGAACCTGAAGGCGCGCACCGCCCGTGCGGCCCGCATCTGGGTCGAGGGCATCCACGACGCCGCGCTGCTCGAGACGGTCTGGGGTCACGACCTGCGGGTGGAGGGCGTGGTCGTGGAGCCGCTGCACGGCGTGCACGACCTTGCCGCCGCCGTCCGCGAGTTCGGTCCGGCCCCGCACCGCCGGCTCGGGATCCTCGTCGACCACCTCGTGGCCGGGAGCATGGAGACCCGCCAGGCCGCCGCCGTCATGAACGATCTGGCTGCCGGGCCGAACGTCCTGGTCACCGGCCACCCGTTCGTCGACGTCTGGGAGGCGGTCAAGCCGCAGGCCGTCGGGATCCGGGCGTGGCCGACGATCCCGCGCGGCACCGACTGGAAGACCGGCGTGTGCAAGGCGCTGCGCTGGGGCGAGCCCGCCGACGGCGCCCGCCGCGTGCTCGGCGCCGTGAAGTCCTTCCGCGACCTCGACTCCTCGCTGATCGGCGCCGTCGAGCAGCTGATCGACTTCGTGACCCAGGAGGGCTGACCCCGACCGTTGTGCGACCGAAATGATCATTTCGGCCACCCCGGTCCGTGATCTCTGCCATCCTGGGGCCATGGTTCCGCTGATCTGGCTGATCGCCGGGATCGCCCTGCTCGCCGGCGAGATGCTGGCGGGGGAGTTCGTGCTGCTGATGCTCGGCGGCGGCGCGCTCGTCGCGGCGGGGGGCTCGGCGCTGTTCGGCCTGGGCTGGCTGGGCAGCACGCTGCTGTTCGCGATCTCCTCGGTGCTGCTGATCGCGGGGGTGCGGCCGGTGCTGCGGCGCAAGGCGCAGAAGTCGGTGGAGGGCTACGTGCACCACACCGACAAGATCGTCGGGGGGCCGGCGGTGGTGTCCCGGCGGGTCGACGGGCACGGCGGCCGGGTGCGGATCGGGCCGGACGAGTGGTCCGCCCGCTCCTTCGACGGCGAGCAGGTCATGGAGCCCGGCGACCGGGTGACGGTGGTGCGCATCGAGGGCGCCACCGTGCTCGTGCTCGCCGAGTAGACGGGGGAAGGGACATGGACACGGTGAACGTCGGACTGCTCGTCGTGGTCGTGCTGATCGTGATCTTCGTGATCATCACGCTGACGAAGGCGGTGCAGATCATCCCGCAGGCCACGGCCGCGGTCGTCGAGCGCCTCGGCCGGTACAAGACCACGCAGGACCCGGGGCTCGCCTTCCTGGTCCCCTTCGTCGACCGGATCCGGGAGCGGATCGACCTGCGCGAGCAGGTCGTGTCCTTCCCGCCGCAGCCGGTGATCACGCAGGACAACCTCACGGTGAACATCGACACCGTCGTCTACTTCCGGGTCAACGACCCGAAGTCCGCGGTGTACGAGATCTCGAACTACATCACCGGCGTCGAGCAGATCACGACCACGACGCTCCGCAACGTCGTCGGCGGGATGACGCTGGAGGAGACGCTCACCTCCCGGGACCAGATCAACAGCGTGCTGCGCGGCGAGCTGGACGACGCGACCGGCCGCTGGGGCATCCGGGTCGAGCGCGTGGAGATCAAGGCCATCGACCCGCCGCCGTCGATCCAGGAGTCGATGGAGCGGCAGATGAAGGCGGACCGCGAGAAGCGGGCCATGATCCTCACCGCCGAGGGCCAGCGCGAGTCGGCGATCCGCAGTGCAGAGGGCCAGAAGCAGAGCCAGATCCTCACCGCGGAGGGCGCCAAGCAGGCGGCGATCCTCAACGCCGAGGCCGAGCGGCAGTCCCGGATCCTGCGGGCGCAGGGTGAGCGGGCGGCGCAGTACCTGCGGGCGCAGGGTGAGGCGAAGGCGATCGAGAAGCGGTTCGCCGCGATCAAGGCCGGCCGCCCGACGCCGGAGCTGCTCGCCTACCAGTACCTGCAGACACTGCCGCAGATGGCGGCGGGTGAGGCGAACAAGGTGTGGCTGGTGCCGTCGGACTTCGGCAAGGCGCTCGAGGGCTTCACCAAGATGCTCGGCGCGCCCGGCGAGGACGGTGTCTTCAAGTACACCCCGTCGCCCGACGACGGCGTCCGCTCGGCCCCCGAGGAGGACGAGGAATCCGTCAAGGACTGGTTCGACACCACCGGGGACCCCGAGATCGCGCGGCAGGTCGCGGCGGCCACGGCCGAGGCGACCCAGCACGTGCCGGCGATCGGGGAGGAGGCGCCACCCGCCCTGGGCACGGGGGAGCTCCCGCCCAACGGCATCCCCGCCCGCGGCGACTGGTCCGAGGAGGCCCCGCCCCGCTAGCTAGCCGCCCTGGCCGAGAGTGAAACCGAACGGGAGCTCCAGGCGGTGCCGCTCCAGCAGGGCTCGGTCCGCCAGGAGCTCCCGGGTGGGTCCGTCGGCCACGACCACCCCGTCGTCGAGCACCACGCTGCGGGGGCAGAGCTGCAACGCGTAGGGCAGGTCGTGGGTGACCATCAGCATGGTCCGGCCCAGCCCGAGCAGCACCTCCGCGAGCTCGCGGCGGGCGACCGGGTCGAGGTTCGACGAGGGCTCGTCGAGCACCAGGATCTCGGGGTCGCAGGCCAGGACGGTGGCCAGCGCGACCCGGCGGCGCTGACCGCCGGAGAGGTGGAGCGGCGAGCGGTCGGCCTGCTCCTCCATTCCGACCGCCGCGAGCGCCTGGTCGACCCGCTCGGCCAGCGCCGGCCCGCTCAGCCCGAAGTTGGCCGGCCCGAAGGCGACGTCCTCGCGGACCGACGGCATGAAGAGCTGGTCGTCGGGGTCCTGGAAGACGATCCCGACCCGGCGGCGGATCTCCTGCACGTGCTCCTTGGTCACGGGCAGCCCGCCCACCTCGACGGTGCCCTCGCCGGGCGCGAGGATCCCGTTGAGATGGAGCACCAGGGTGGTCTTGCCGGCGCCGTTCGGGCCGAGCAGGGCGACCCGCTCGCCCGGCTCGATCCGCAGGTCCACGCCGTGCAACGCCTGGTGGCCGTCCGGGTAGGCGAACAGCAGGTCCCGGACGAGGAGGGACGGCGGCGCGGGGGTCACGTCGGCGGCCGCGCCCAGCGGGTCGGCCCGGGTCATGTGATCACCCATCCGGTCACGGCCAGCGCCGCGGCGACGGCCACCGGCGCCAGCCCGGCGGCCCAGTCCCGCCGGGTCGTGCGGTTCTCGGTGAGGACCGGCATGGCGCCCGTCCAGCCGCGGGACAACATCGCGAGGTGCACCCGCTCGCCGCGCTCGTAGGAACGCACGAACAGCGCGCCGACGCCGCGGGCCGTCGCCCCGGCCTGCCAGAGGAAGCGTGGGTCGTGCCCGCGGGCGACCCGGGCCAGCCGCATCCGCCGGGCCTCCCCGGCGATCACGTCGACGTACCGGAGCATGAGCGTGGCGATCGTGGTGACCAGGGCGGGGGCGCGCAGCCGCTGCAGCCCCACGAGCAGGTCCCGCATCGGCGTGGTGGCGGCGAGCGTGAGCGAGGTGAGGACGCCGAGCGTGCCCTTGATCAGGATGTTCCACGCGCCGAGCAGCCCGGGTTCGGAGAGCGACATCCCGAGCCACTGGATCCGCGGGTCCGGCCCCGTGATCGGCAGCAGCACGGCGAGCACCACGAACGGCAGCTCGATCACCGAGCGGCGCAGGATCCAGCCCACCGGGATGCGGGCCGCGAGCCAGACGCCGAGGAGCAGCACGAGGTAGCCCGCGAAGACCGGGAAGGCCTCGCGCGGGGTCGCGACCACGCACACCACGCCGAGGAACGCGGCGACGATCTTCACCTGCGGCGGGAGCCGGTGGACGGGGGAGTCGCGATGCAGGTGCAGCGGGTGGGCGTGTCCCGCGCCCACGTCAGTCGTCCTCCGGCTCGGCCGACCGCGCGGACCGGGCCGGGGAGCGCCGGGCCAGCACCCGGAACAGCGCGAAGGCCACGCCGAGGGTCACCAGCACGCCCACGACGCCCGCGATCCCGACCGTGCCGTCGCCGCCGAACACCGAGTAGTCCGCCAGCGGCGAGCCCGAGGTCGCGTGCTCGCCGGCGTTCTGCGCGATGCACGTGCCGTCGAGCTGCTCGCCGCCCCGGGTCTCGGTGACCTGGCAGCCGTGCAGCGCGACCGTGTCCAGCCCGTCCGGGCTGGAGCTGGCGAAGTAGGAGAGCCCGCCCGCGACGAGCAGGGCGACCACCAGGAAGCCGAGGAGGAACCCGCGTCGCCCGTTCACGCCGCACCCCCCGCCGCCGGGGTGGCCGGCGCGGACCTGCGGACCAGCGGCGTCGCCGTGCCCCGCAGCAGGTACACGAGGTCCGGACGCACGGCCGCGACGGCGCCGACGGTCGCGGCGGTGATCACGCCCTCGCCGACGCCGATCAGCGCGTGCAGGCCGACCATCAGCGCGAACACGGTGCCGAGCCCGGCCCCGCCGCTGCCGCCGATCGCGTACTCGAGGACGAAGCCCAGGGACGCGAGCACCGTGTTGACGAAGGCGGCGACGAACGCCGTGGCGACCAGGCCGCCGCGGCTGCGGCGGGCGACCCGGCGCAGGAGCACGGCCACGCCGTAGCCGGTGAAGACGCCGATGAGCGCCATGTTCGTGATGTTGGTGCCCAGCGCGGTGAGCCCGCCGTCGGCGAACAGCAGCGCCTGGACGAGCAGCACGATCGCGATGCACACCGTGCCCACCCACGGGCCGACGAGGATCGCGACGAGCGCGCCGCCGAGCAGGTGGCCGCTGGCGCCGGGCAGGATCGGGAAGTTGATCATCTGCACGGCGAACACGAACGCGGTGACCAGCCCGGCCATCGGTGCGGTGCGCTCGTCGAGGTCCGCGCGGGCGCGGACGAGGCAGAGCACGAGGCCGACGACGGCCACGGCCCCGAAGACGAGCGAGGTCGGGGCGTTCACCAGCCCGTCGCTCATGTGCATGGCGGTGACCATGGAGGCCTCCCGGGTGCCGAGGGGAGCGCCGGACACGGCGCCGCCCCCATCTCAACGCGTCGGCGAGGCAATCGCAAACAATGTGCGGGAGCGAGACCGGTGCGACTGTCCGGTCGGAGGGGGCGGCCCGTCCGACGGGCGGGTCCGGTCGGGTCGGTTCGCGGGCGGCAGGTGGGGCCGGGCCGGTGGGTCAGGCCGCGGCGACTGCCCGCTCGCGCTCCCGCTCCTCGCGCTTCTCCGAGCGCGAGGCCAACACCGACAGGCCGGACCGCCGCAGGGCGCCCACGGGCGCGAGCACCGCACCGACCAGCCGGTCGAGCGCGCGGACCTCGTAGGCCGGGGAGTCGCCGAGCTCGGCGACGATCGCCGTGTGCTCCCCGCGGACCCGCTCGGCGTAGCCCGGCTGGCGCGGGCCGCCGCTGATCCGCACGGCCGCGAGCGGCTCGGGGCGGCCGAGGAAGTCCCCGTGGTGCAGCAGGCGCAGCCAGCAGTCCAGGTCGAGCAGCTCGTCCCGCCGGCCTCGCCAGCCGCCCGCCGCGGTGAAGCTCTCCCGCCGGAACGTGACGTTGCACGCGTCGCCGATCAGGTTGCTGCGGCTGCGCACGATCTTGCGGGCCACCTCGTCGCCGCTGCGCGTGCCGATCAGCCCGTTCAGCCCACGGCGGGGGACCAGCACCCGGCTCTTGTCGTCGACGACGTGCCGGCGGGCCGCGACGAGCGTGAGGCCCGGGTCGTCGAGCAGCGGCTGGATCTGCAGCTCGAGACACCGCGGGTGCAGGATGTCGCCGTCCGTGATCGTCTTCACGAGCGGCGACCGGCTCAGCGCGACGGCCCGGTTGCGGGCCTCGGCCCGGGGGAGCCGCTCACCCGTCCGCTCCACCCGGATGCGCGGGTCGGCGAAGGACCGCATGATCTCGTGGGTCGCGTCGGTGCTGGCGTTGTCGAACAGCACGAGCTCGAACTCGGGCTCCGTCTGTTCGAGGACCGAACCGATCGTCTCGGCCAGGTGGCGCTCGCCGTCCGTGACGGCCGCGGCCACGGACACGGCGGCCTGGTAGCCGCCCGGGAAGCCGGCCGCGGTCACCGGGCGCCCGGTTCCCGCTGCTCCGCCGCGCGGGCGTGGCGGTCCGTGCTGTCCATGGGCCGGCACTCTACCGAGCACACGGGACGGCCCCGGTCGGCGGGCCGATCGCACCGTCCGTAAGGTTCGCGTCGTGGACCCGGAGCAGTCGAGCGCCCGCGGAGTGACCGGAGCGCGCTCGTCCGGGACCCGAACGGGGGGCGCCGCGAGCGGTGTGCGCGCGGTCGGGGGAACGCCCCGTCACGTAACGCACCGACGAGGCCGACAGATAAGCCAAGCGATGACGGAGTACCGGGTGAGATCTCGACCTGCAGAAGTCGGGCGCCGAAGCGTCAACGCGACAGCACACGAGGTGCGACGAGGGGGAGACTGCGATGCAGCGCAGTGATCGGCGCAGGGTTGAGCGCAGTGACGATCCGACCGTGTCCGTGGTGGTGCCCACTCGGAACGAGGCCCGCAACCTCCAGGTGGTGCTGCCCGCGATCGCGGCCGTGCGGCCCGCGGTGCACGAGGTGATCGTCGTCGACGGCAACTCGGTCGACGGCACGGTGGAGACCGCGCGGCGGGTGCTGCCGTGGGTGCGGATCGTCGAGCAGACGCGCAAGGGCAAGGGCAATGCGATGGCGTGCGGGTTCGCCGCCGCCACCGGCGACATCATCGTGATGTTCGACGCCGACGGCTCGGCCGACCCGGCGGAGATCCCGGCGTTCGTGGCGGCGCTGAAGGCGGGTGCCGACTTCGCGAAGGGCAGCCGTTTCACGCGCGGCGGCGGCAGCGACGACATCACGCTGCTGCGGCGGACGGGCAACGCGGGGCTCAACGGCGTGGCCAACGCGCTGTTCGGCACGCGGCACTCGGACCTCTGCTACGGCTACAACGCCTTCTGGGCCGACCTGTTGCCCCTGCTGGAGCTGCCGGCGGTGGACGCTCCCGCACCGGACGACGGGTCGATGCTCTGGGGCGACGGCTTCGAGATCGAGACCGTGCTGGCCTGCCGGGTCGCCGCGGCCGAGCTGCGGGTCACCGAGGTGCCCTCCTACGAGCGCGAGCGCCTCTTCGGCGACACGAACCTGCGGACCTTCGCCGACGGCACGCGGGTCCTGCGCACCCTGGCCGCCGAGCGGCGGCGGGCCAACCAGCGGCGCGGGGAGCCACCGGCGGTGGCGGCTCCGGTCGCGGCGCGGTACGGCACGCCCCTCGACAGCCCGGTGAGCGGCCCGGTGAGCGGCGCCCCGCTGAACGGTGCCGTGAACGGAGCGGTCAACGGCACCGTCACCGGGCACGCGCAGAACGGGCACGCGCCGTCGAACGGCCACGGCGGACAGAACGGGCACGCCGTCCACAACGGACACGCGAACGGCAACGGCCACACGAGCGGCCACACGAGCGGCCACCCGAGCGGCCACGCCAACGGGCACGGGAACGGCCGCCCGCTCGGGACCGCCGACACCCTGCCGGTGCCCCCGACGACCGAGCCCGTCGAGCCCGTCGAGGCGGCCCCGGCCGTGCCGCCATCGCCGCCCGCGGCGACCGCCCCGCCGCGCCCGTCGCCGCGTCCGGCCAACCGTCCGGCGGCCGGGACCGACCGTCCCGCGCCCCAACGCGCCACGGCGCAGCGTGAGGCGCTCGACGCGCGTTACGCCCTCGAGGAGGAGGCCTCCTGAGGGGGCGCCTCCTGCGGATCACCGGCGCCCGGCATACTCCTGACGGGCGCCGGGGTCCGTCCGGCGCCGGACGGTGTGCCGCGGTCCCGCCGCGCGGGCCGGTGCGCCGCGCGGTGTCGAGCGAGACGGTGCCGAGCAGGATGGCGCCGAGCAGGATGGCGCCGAGCAGGACCGGGCCCAGCAGGACGGGGCCCAGCACTGCAGCGGAACCGGGCACGGGAACGGTGTCGGCCACGGACGACGTCCGGCGAGGGAACGGAGTGACGCGGTGAGCATGCCCTCCGCGGCGGAGCTGACGCGCGCCCGTACCGCGCGCCGCGGCGTCGCGCTGATGCTCGTCGTCGCCGGCGTCGCGGCCTGCGCACTGAGCCTGCTGAAGGTGACCGGCGGTGCCGCCGGCGACATCCGCCTCTTCGTCACGATCGGCTTCCTGCTGCTGGGCCCCGGCTGGTCCGCGGCGGGCTTCCTGCGCCGAGCGCCCGCGGCGCACGTCTGGCTGCTGACCCTGGGCGTCGGCGTGGCGACCACGCTGCTCGCCGCGCAGATCATGGTCAGCACCGTCTGGTGGCACCCCGACCTGATGCTCTACATCGTCACCGGGATCAGCATCCCGTTCCTGCTCCGGCACGCGGTGGTCGCGCAGTGACCACCCAGGACACCCGCCGGGGTGCCCGCGACGGCGGGACCCCGCGCGAGGACGGCGGCCGCACCGGGACCGGCGCCGCGGACGCGCAGGGCGGCACCGTCCGCAGCGATCCCGAGGCCACGCAGGTCCTCCGCCCCGTCGGCCCGACACCGGGGAACGGCCCGGACGGCACCGACCCGCCCACCGCGGCGATCCCGGTCGTCCCGCCCGCCGAACCGCCGGCCGACGCCGAGCCGCCGGCCGAGCCGTCGTGGTACCGGCGGAACCGGGTCGTGATCGACCGCTGGCTCTCGCCGGCGCTCGCCCTGCTGGCGGTGGCCATGCTGCCGCTCGCGGTGGTCACCACCGACCTGCAGGCGCTCGACGGCTGGGGCCTGGCCAAGGTGCTCGGCATCCCGGGCTGGCTGGCCCTGCTGTTCGCGATCGGTTCCTGCCTCTCCGAGCTCTACGCCCGGCGCCCGCGCATCCCGATGCTCGGCACCGCCACCGGCGTCCTCATCCTCTGCTCGACCGGCCTGCCGTCGGTCGTCGAGCCCGCCGCGCGGTTCGGCACGGCCTGGACGATCACCGGCTTCGTCGACGCGGTGGCGGTCGCCAACGGCGTCCCGCCGCAGGGCCTCGACGCCCGGTTCTCCTGGCCCGCGTTCTTCGCCCAGTGGGCGTGGTTTCGCCAGGCCGGCGGCGCCGACCAGCTCGACGAGGTGCTGCGCTGGTTCCCGCCCGCCGTCGTCACGGTGTGGGCCATCGGCATCTACGCGCTCGCCCGCTCGATGCTGGGTGGCACCCGCGCCCCCTGGGCCGCGGCCTGGCTGTTCGTCGGCCTGAACTGGATCGAGCAGGACTACTTCTCACCGCAGGCCACGGGCATCTGCCTGCTGCTCACCGTGCTGACGTTCGCCCTCGGCCCGCTGGCCACCCGCCGGACGGACCCGAGTGGCGTGCCGGGCTGGCCGGCCCCGCACCGCGGCGCGAAGCGCCTGCCCCTGCTGCACCGCTGGCTGGTCTCCGGCATGACGCCGCCGAACCGGCCGACCCTGCCCCCGCGGCAGCTGCTGCTGGTCTACTTCTGCGCGGCGCTGTGCATTCTCGCGGTCATCCCGGCCCACCAGCTCACCCCGTTCGCGATCCTCGGCCAGCTGTTCCTGCTGGCCGTCGTGGGCCGCTACCGGGGCCGCGGGCTCGTGCTGGTCGGCGTGATCGGCGTGGTCCTCTTCATCCTGATCGCCGCCCGTTCCATCTGGATGAACCAGATCACGCTGTTCATCGGCACCGGCGACACGGGCGCCGCGCTGCAGGAGGGCGTGGCCGACCGGCTGACCGGCGACGCGGGCCAGATCGTCGTCAAGTACGGGCGGGTGCTCGTCGCCGGGCTGTCGTACCTGCTGGGCATCGTGGGCGCGTGGGTCTACTGGCGGCGCCGCCGCGACCTCGTGCCGATCGGGCTCGCCGTGGTGCCGATGGCGTTCGCCGCGCAGGGCTACGGCAGCGAGGGCTTCCTGCGGATCGTGCTGTTCGGCCTGCCGATCCTCACGATCCTGGGCGCGGACTTCCTGCGCTGGACGGTCCGCAAGCGCGCGTGGATGCGGCCGGTGCTGGCCGTCGGGATGGTCGCGCTGTTCGGCACGCTGGTGTTCCTGCGCGGGGGCAACGACTCCTACCAGGTCGTCTACCCCGAGGACGCCGCGATGTACCGGTCGGTCGTCGCGACGACCCCGCCCGGGCAGAACGTCATCCCGGTCTCCGACCCCGGGCCGTTCGCGATCGAGGGCCTCACGCTCTTCGGGCGCGGCGGCGGCGTGCCGGGCTGCGGCCGGATCGGCGTGTCGGACGACCCGATCGGGTGCACGGCGAAGGTCTCTCCCGACGTCCTCGTGAACTTCGGGTCGATCGAGGCCCAGGGCGTCTACCTCTACGGCAAACCGCACAACTGGTCGCTGGACTACGCCAACACCCTGGTCCGGCAGGGCACGTACTACTTCTGGTACCAGAGCCCGGACGACCCGTACGACTACGTGCTGCGCAAGGTCGGGGTGCCCGTGCTCCCGGGCGGTACCGCGGGGAGGCCCGGATGACGATCGACCCGGGATTCGACAAGTGGGTGTGGCTGTCGTTCCTCGGCCTGCTGGTCGTCCTCGGCATCCGGGCCTGGGTGGTGGAGAGCAGCCGCGGCCGGCTGGAGCGCACGCCCACGCGGGTGCGGGCGCTCACGGCGGCCTCGGTCGGCGTCGTCGCCGTCGTCGTCGCGATGCTCACCATCCAGGGGGGCCAGCAGGTCGTCCACTCCGTCCTGACCCGCACCGACCCCGTCACCGGGCTCCCGCTGGACGAGCCGCAGCAGCCTGCTCCGGCCCCGCCCGCGGACCCGAACGCCCCCGCGGCCACTGATCCGAACGCAGACCCGAACGCGAACCCGAACGCACCCGCGGCGGGCGCCGCGCCCTGACCTGAGTCGGGGTGGTGGATTTCACCGCGATATCGTGACCGCCGCTGCGGGCGGCGACCCGGAAAGGCCCGGGTCGCGGCGACGCGGGGGCAGGTACGCAGCGTTCCCAGGAGGAGGGCTCCACACCTCATGTCGGACAAGGTCTACGACTTCGTCGTGGTCGGCGGTGGTGCGGCCGGGTGCGTCCTGGCCAACCGCCTGAGCGCCGACCCGGCCCACCGGGTGCTCCTTCTCGAGGCCGGGAAATCGGACCCGTTCTGGGACGTGTTCACCCACATGCCGGCGGCGATGGGTCTGGCGATCGCCAGCAAGAGCCACAACTGGCACTACGTCTCCGAGCCCGAGCCGTTCATGCAGAACCGCCGCATGGACCTGCCGCGCGGCAAGCTGCTCGGCGGCTCCGGCTCGATCAACGCCATGACCTACGTCCGGGGCCACCCGGCGAACTTCGACCAGTGGGCGAAGGTCGTCGGCGACGACGCCTGGGACTACGCGCACGTCCTGCCGTACTTCAAGAAGATCGAGGACTCGCTGACCTTCGGCGGGAACGAGTACCGCGGCCGCGGCGGCCTGCAGACGGTGGAGCGCGCCCCGGCCGACCACCCTCTGTTCGCACTGTTCTTCGAGGCCGCCCAGCAGGCCGGGTACAACCTGACCGCGGACCTCAACGGCGCGGTGCAGGAGGGCTTCGCGGCGTTCGACCGCAACATCCGGCGGGGCCGGCGGCAGTCGTCGTCGCAGGCGTACCTGCACCCGGTCATGGGGCGGCCCAACCTCGAGGTCCGCACCCGCGCGCTCGCCACGCAGGTCGTGTTCTCCGGGACCCGCGCGGTCGGGGTGACCTTCCGGGGCGCCGGCGGCCACGAGGAGATCGTCCGGACCAAGGAGGTCATCCTCTCCGGCGGCGCGTTCAACACCCCGCAGCTGCTGCAGCTGTCCGGGGTCGGCCGCGCCGAGGAGCTCGAGGCGGTCGGCGTGGCGCCGGTCCACGACCTGCGCGGGGTCGGCCACAACCTCGAGGACCACCTGGCCGTCCAGGTCCAGCACCGGTGCACCCAGCCCATCTCGATGGTGCACATGAAGGACAAGAAGAACTGGCCGAAGATGGGCCTGCAGTGGCTCGCCGGCCGGGGCCCCGCGGGGAGCAACCTGTTCGAGGCGGCGGGCTTCATCCGCAGCAACGAGGACATGGAGTTCCCCGACGTCATCGTCGGGTTCGCGCCCATGGCGATGGCCTTCGACGAGAAGCGGATCGTGGAGGGGCACGGCTACCAGGTGCACGTCGGCACCATGGCGGCACGCTCCCGCGGCAGCGTCACGCTGCGCTCGGCCGACCCGTCGGCCCACCCGCGGATCATCTTCAACTACCTGGACAACCAGCGGGACCGGGACGACTGGGTCAAGGCGATCCGCATCGCGCGCGACATCATGTCCCAGCCGGCCTTCTCGGGCGTCGACGGCGGGGAGGTCGTCCCCGGGCCGGAGTTCCGGACGGACGAGGAGATCCTCGACTGGATCTCGCACACCGCGCAGACCGGGCTGCACCCCACGGGAAGCGCCCGGATGGGCCGCACCCCGGACGACGTCGTGGACCCCGACACCCTGCGGGTGCACGGCGTCGACGGGATCCGGGTGGTCGACGCGTCGATCTTCCCGACCGTGACCAACACGCAGACCTACGCGCCCACCCTGATGGTGGCCGAGAAGGCGTCGGACATGATCCTCGGCAACACGCCGCTGGAGCCGGTGCACCTCGCCCGCCCGCAGGTCGTCTCGCAGGCGCGGCCGGCCGCGGCCTCCGAGGACGTGGTGGCGCCGGCCGGCCAGGCCTGACGCCACCGGGCGGTGCGGCAGGCGCACCGCCGACGAACCACGAAGGAGAAGCATGGAGCTGCCGGGGCGGGCGCCGGCCTGGGTCGGCCGGGTCGAGCGGCGGACCGACGGGCCGGACGCCCTCGACCTGTCGGTGGACCCCCGGTACCTGGCGGCCCGGCTGCTGGTGACCGCGGGCGGCGTGCCCGCGGGGCTGATCTCGGTCGGCCTCACCGGCGGTCGCGCGACCACGTCGACCGTGCGGGCCGCGATCGAGGCGCAGCTGGGGCCGGACACGGGTGAGGAGCAGGCGCTGCCGCGCTCGGTGGAGCCGCTCACCGTGGTGATCGCGACGCGCGGCCGGGCGGAGAGCCTGCGGACCAGCATCGCCGCCGTGGTGGCGGGTGACCACCCCGCCGTCACCGTGGTCGTGGTGGACAACGACCCGCCGGACGAGAGCACCCGGCTGGTCGCCGAGGAGTTCGCCGACCGGGGCGTGATCTACGTCCGCGAGCGGCGCCGCGGCCTGTCGGTGGGCCGCAACCGCGGGCTGCGCGAGGCGGTCACCCGGCTCGTCGCGTTCACCGACGACGACACCGAGGTGGACCGGCAGTGGGCGAGCCGCATCGCGGCCGTGTTCGCCGCCGAGCCCGACCTCGCCTGCCTCAGCGGGCCGGTGATCGGCGCCGTGCTGGAGACCGAGGAGCAGCTGGCCGCAGAGCGCGCCCTGGTGTGGAACCGGGGCTTCGAGGCGCGCCGCTACTCGCTGGCCGACCCGCCCGCGGACTCCGCGATCTTCCCCTTCTCGCCGGGCCTGTTCGGGATCGGCGCCAACTTCGCCGTCCGGGCGGACGTCGCGCGCGCCGTCGGCGGGTTCGACGAGGCGCTGGGCGCGGGTGCCCCGACGCGCGGCGGCGAGGACTGCGAGTTCATGGTCCGTCTGGTCCTGGCCGGGCACCGGGTGGGCTACGACCCGGGCGCGTTCGTCTGGCACCACCACCGGTCGTCGCCGGAGGAGCTGCGCAGCCAGCTGCGGGGCTACTCGATGGGCCTGGGCGCGTTCCTCACCAAGATCGCGCTGGACCCCCGGGCGGGGGCGATGGCCGCCAAGCGCATCCCGGCCGCGTTCGCGCAGTTCCGGCAGATCGGCGCGCGCGAGTCCACCGCCGGCGAGGGCGTGGCCGCCGGGAGCCTGGGGGAGCGACTGGCCTGGATCGTCGACGGCGGCTCGGCCTACGTCCGGGGTCGCCGGGCGACCCGGCGGGTCGGCGGCAGGGTGCCCCGGCTGTCCCCGGTGAACTCGCACGTCACGTCCGACCGCTGACGTCGTTGGACTCGGTGACGGGGGCGTCCGCGGGGTGCTCTACGCTCGCCTTCTGTCCGAATTGTCCGATCTGAGCTGTCCGATGTGACGAGGAGTCCCAGTGTCCGAAGAGTCCGGGCCCGGTGGCGGCGGAGCCCCCACCCGGGGGATCTCCCGCCGCACCGGCCTGATCATCGGCGGCGTCGCCGTCGTGGCCGTGCTCGCGCTGATCGCCGTGCTCGTCGGCTCCCCGTCGTCGGACTCCGGGAACATCCCCGGGAGCGGCAGCGTGTCCGAGCCGCCCGGCCCGACGACGCCCACGCAGACCCAGAGCGCGGGCGCGGACACGAGCGCCGCCACCCTGCTGGGCTGGGGTGAGCCCAGCCGCGTCGACGAGTTCGACGGGCCCCGCCCCGCCGGCTGGAGCATCTACAAGGGCGAGGGGCACGACGGCAACGGCCGCCGCACCACCGAGTCGATCCACGTGAACGACGGCATCCTCACCATCAAGGGCGACGCCCAGGGCAACACCGGTGGCCTCGCGCTCAACCCGGGTCAGATGTACGGGCGCTGGGAGGGCCGGGTGAAGATGCCGGCCAGCGACCCGACGTACCACGCCCTGCTGCTGCTGTGGCCGGACGAGGAGAACTGGCCGGAGGGCGGCGAGATCGACTTCATGGAGGCGACCTCGGGCGACCGGCAGAACGTGAACTCGTTCCTGCACTACAGCAAGGACAACAAGCAGATCGAGCACTCGGTGGACGTCGACGGCACCGAGTGGCACAACTGGGCCGTGGAGTGGACCCCGGACCACATCATCGGCTACCTCGACGGCCGCGAGTGGTACCGGATCGAGGACAAGGACACGCTGCCGCCGGGCCCGATGCACCTGTGCATCCAGCTCGACTGGTTCCCCGAGGACGGCGACCCGGGCAACGTGAAGCCCTCGGAGATGCAGGTCGACTGGGTCAAGGAGTACCAGTACGCCGGCTGACCCACCCCGGACACGAACCGGCCGGTGCCCCCGCGAGGGGCACCGGCCGGTGTCGTTCTCGGGGTCGCGCCGGGTTCAGGCCCGGCGGACCGCCTTCAGCTTCAGCGTCTTCGCGTTGGCGATGTCGATGCTGCCCGTGTCGGTGTCGATGTCCGGGTCGAACCAGTCCGGCACCGGGCCGGCGATGCCCGGCGCGATCCGCTCGGAGCTGTTGAAGGTGTCCGGCTTGACCCGCCCCGCGGCCCGCGCGGCGAACCAGGCGCCGACCGACGCGACCGTGCGCGCCACCTCGCTGCGGCTCGGGCGGACGTGCTCGGCGAGGGCCTTCTGGTACCACTCCATCTGCACCCGGAGGGCGTGCTCGAGGCTGTAGTGCCGGCGCACGAGCTCGAGGGCGAACGCGGCGTTCTCCTTGCGGCGCACCTGGTCGTCCAGGAGCGTGGTCAGCTCGCGGACCAGCGCGTCCTCGCCCGTGCCGCCGTCGCCGATGCCGTAGAAGCCGCGCCAGCGGAACAGCCGGGCCGACTCGCGGTCGAGCATCTGGAAGTAGCCGCGCTCGCCCTGCACGATGCAGGGCTTGCCGAAGGCCATCGCCCGCAGGATCGACCCGCCCATGCCGAGGGCGATGTCCGCGGACGCGTAGGCGGGCCGCGGGTCGACCCGCATTCCGGGCAGCAGCACGACCTCGCGGCCGGCGCGGGCGTTCGTCGCGTCGGCGAGGGCGCGCAGCTCGGGCATCGCCGGCCCGTCGCCGACCATCACCAGCCGGAGCCGGTGGTGCGGCGGGATCCGGCCGGCGGCGCGGATGGCCGTCTCCAGGCCCTCCTGCTTGAGCGCCCGGGCGAACCGGCTGACCACGACGACGGCGATCTCGTCCGGCGCAATCCCGAGCTCGGCCCGGAAGGCGTCGCCGCCGGGGTAGTCCGGGTACTGGCCGACCGTGTCCGTCGGGATCTCGAGGACGCCGATCGAGCCGCTGCGCTCGCGGGTCTCCATCGCGATCAAGGGCCCGCAGACCTGCAGCGGCACCGAGCCGGGCATGAAGTCCGGCACGGACATGCTGTTGATCGTCATGGTCATCGGCACGTCGTCGAGGCGGTGCGGGCCGAGGAAGGCGAGCAGCGAGGGCGTGAGCTCGTAGGCGTGGATCAGGTCCGGCCGCAGCCGCCGGGACAGGTCACGGATCCGCTTGTACGCGGCCCGCGCGGTGGGCGCGATGTTGTCCGGGACCAGCTCCTCGACCGCCTCGAACCGGACCCCGCGCTTGTGGATGACGTCCTCGAGGACACCGGGCGGCCCGGCGACCACGACCTCGTGGCCCATGTCCCGCACGCCCGCGGCCAGGTCCACGGAGTTGCGCTGGCTGCCGCCGATGTCCAGGTTGTGCAGGACGACGAGCAGGCGCAGCGGCCGGTCCGTCGGCCAGCGGCTCGCGCGGGGAGCGCTGTGCGCGTTCACTCCTCGGGTCTCCCTCGTGTGTGAAGAAGGCCGTCCGTCAGGACGGGCGCCGGCCTGCTCCCGTCGCCAGTCCGGCGACGGGGGTCGGCTCTGTCGGGGGGTCGGAACGGTCGGTGGGGCCGGCGGGATCGTCGCCCGGCTCCGACGTGCGGCCGGTCTCCTCCTCGACGGCGTCGTGCCGCAGCGTCCGCATGAAGCGGACGAGCGGGACGGCGACGACGAGCGCCGTGACGGCCTGGGCGAGGAGGAACGCCAGGCCGGCGCCACCGATGCCCATGCGGTCCATGAGCACCACCGCGAGGCCGATGACCAGGGCCGCGGTGAACACCTCGAGCACCACGACGCGACCCATCTGGTTGCGCAGCCGGGAGGTGTTGATGAAGTTCATGTTGATGATCGTGAAGGGGATCGCGAGCACCGCGTAGCGCAGCACCCAGGTGCCCTGCTCGGAGTAGGAGTCGCCGAGCACCGAGAGCACCCACGGGGCCAGGAAGAACAGCGACGGCACACCGAGGCCGCCGATCAGGTAGCTGAGCCGGAAGGTGCGCTTCATCAGCGCCCACTGCTCGCGCCGGTCGTGGCTGGCCTCCACGACGTAGGAGGAGCTGATGTTCCAGATCAGCACGCTGAAGGACTCGGCGATCAGCCACGGCAGCGCGTAGTAGGCGTTGGCCTCGGTGCCCAGCCGCGCCACGACCAGCAGCGGCAGCACCAGCGGGATGATCACCGTGACGGCGCCGGTGGCGTACTCGGCCAGGAAGATCGACAGCAGCCCGCGCCGGTCCGGCATCGGCGGCGTGCCCTCGCCGGGCGGCGGCACGCGGGGGAGCAGGCGCAGGAACAGGATCGGCGAGATCACGAGCTGCAGCGCGATGATCGGCAGCGCCCAGGCGACGAGGATGCCCTTCTCGAACGCGAGGTTCGCGAAGAGGATCAGCAGTCCCATCTTGCCCAGCGCGAACAGCAGCTGCTCGAGCGGGATCCAGGTGGAGCGGCGCAGCCCGGTGAGCACCCAGTCCTGCAGCGTCGACAGCGCGAGCAGCGCGACGAGCAGCGGGAACGCAGCCCGGTCCCAGAAGGTGGGGAACAGCTCGTCGTGCGGGAAGAAGACCAGGAAGCCCGCGCCGAGCAGGAGGGCGATGACGAGCGCGATCGCGTAACCGCCCAGGACGAGCTTGCGCGCCTTCGTGCCGGCCGACGCCAGCACGCGGCCGAAGAGCAGCCCGACGTTCGACGCCGCGACCTGCGACAGCATCGTGGCGGTGGACAGGATCGCCGAGGACCTGCCGACCTCGGCGGCGGGCAGCCGTGCGGCGATCGCCCAGAACCCCAGGCCCACGAGCGCGGTGATGCCGGTGGCGGCCATCAGCGCGAAGGCGTTGAGCTCCAGGCTGGGCAGCAGCGAGCGGCGCTTGCGCGGCGTCTCGGGGCCCGGCGTCTCGGGGCCCGGCGTCTCGGGCAGCTCGGCCGTCTCCGGGGACGCCGGGTCGGCCGCGGCCGGGGCTTCGGCGACCTCCGGCATCCGCGCGGTGCGGAGGCCGATGGTGTCGAGCGCGGCGTTCTCCGCGGTGCCCGGTGCGGGGACCTGGACGGCGGCGAACCGCTCGGTGGGGGGATCGGCGTACGGGTCCGCACCCGGTCCGGTGATCCGGTTGGCCGGCGCGCCCGCGGCGGGCCTGCCCGGGCCGCCCGCGAGTCGCTCGTCGCCGCGCACCGGACCCCTGTCTCGCTCCACTACCGAAGTACCCCGTCAGACCTGTCCGTGCCGCGCGCACCCGGCGGGCGCTGGTCGCCGCTCCTCGTCTCGGTCCCCGGAGCCTAATGGTCGACTCGCCGCCGCCGGTCCCGGGGTGTAGCGTGCGCGATCTTGCGCCGGGGCCCGGTGGGGACCCCGCGTCGTCCATCGATCACCCGACGGAGCGTGTTACGCCGCCCGTCCCGGTGTCCCGCCGGTCACGCGGTGCCGCGGAGGGCGGCCGGGGCGCGCGGCTATCGTCGGCGCCGCACACGACGGACGACGAGCGGGAGCGCGCATGGCCGCCACGACGGGCAGCACGACCGGGGTGCGGGTGCACCCGCAGGGCCTCTGCGAGAGCACGGACGTCGGCGACGGCACCCGGGTGTGGGCCTTCGCGCACGTCCTGCCCGGCGCCCGGGTCGGCCGGGACTGCAACATCTGCGACTGCGCCTTCGTCGAGGACGGGGCGGTGCTCGGCGACAACGTCACCGTGAAGAACGGCACCCTCGTCTTCTCCGGCGTCACCTGCGAGGACGACGTCTTCCTCGGCCCGAACGTGCTGTTCACCAACGACCTGCGCCCGCGCGCGGCGATCAAGCGCGGGCCCGAGGCCCTGCTGCCCACCGTGGTCCGGCGCGGCGCGACGCTCGGTGCCGGCTCGGTCGTGGTGTGCGGCACGGAGATCGGCGAGCACGCCTTCGCCGCGGCGGGCGCCGTCGTGACCCGCTCGGTGCCGGCTCACGCCTTCGTCGCCGGGAACCCGGCGCGGGTGAAGGGCTGGGTCTGCGTGTGCGGCGAGCGGCTCGGCGAGGACCTGGTGTGCCCGGAGTGCGGCACCGCCCACGAGCGGGCGGGGGAGGGACTGCGCGTCCGGCCCTGACCGGACCGTCGCTAGAGTCCCCCGGCGGGAGAGTCCACCGGGGTCCCCGCCGGCGTCCGGCCGGCCGGCCCCGCCGCGGGACGCCGCCTCCGCCGACCCCGACGGCGGAGCGAGCCGGGCGCCCCGCGCCGACCACACCGGACCGAGGAGCAGACCGAAATGGCCCGTGCCGCCCAGACCACCGCCTCCACCGCGTCGACCACAGCGCTGCGCGCCCTGCGCGACGTCGGCGCGGCCGCCTGGTTCGGCGGCTCGCTGATGGGGGCGTCGGGTCTCAACGCCGCCGCCGACGCCGCCGGGGGCCCGCTCGAGCGCGAGCGCGTCGTCACCGCCGGCTGGGCGCGCTGGACCCCGATCTTCCGGGCCGCCGCGGCCGCCCACCTGCTCGGCAGCGTCGGGCTGCTGGCCCGGCGCCGCAGCAAGGCCGACCTGGTCGGCCTCGGCCTCACCACCGCCGCCGTGGGCGCGGTGGCGGGCACGGCGGTCCTGGGGAGCAAGGAGGTCCCCGAGACGACCATCCACGCCGTGGAGTGGACCGTCCCCGCGCTGCTGGCCGGCGTGATCCTCAGCGGCGTCGGCCGGAAGGGCTGACGCGGCTGTGACCTCGACGTCGTCCCTGCGCAGCTCGCTCGGCGAGCTCCCCGCCGCCCAGGCCGCCTACCGGTGCGCCGTCGCCGGCCGGATGCGGGCGGAGCGGTGGGGCCTGGCCCTCGACGAGGCGCTGCGGACCCGCACCGGCCTGACCCGCCCGCGCGGCACCGCGGTCGGCCGGATCCTCGCCTACCACTCGATCGGCACGGACGAGTGGGGCGTCAACGACGTGCGGCCGGCCGACTTCGAGCGGCACCTGCAGGTCGCCGCGGACGACGGCTGGACCTTCGCCACCCCGGCCGAGGTGCTGGCCGCCCCGGAGCGCAGGCAGCTGGCGATCACGTTCGACGACGGCGCCACCAGCGTGCTGGACAACGCCGTGCCGGTGCTGCGCCACCACGGCGTCCCGTCGACCATGTTCGCGGTCAGCGGGTGGGCGGACGGCGGGCACGACGCCGGGTACGCGCACGTCCTCGACTGGGCCGGGCTGGCCCGGCTCGAGGCGGCCGGGGTCACGCTGGCCAGCCACTCGGCGTCGCACCCCGACTTCGGCCGGCTCGACCCGGCGGCGGCCGAGCGCGAGCTCGTCGAGTCCCGGAGCCGGCTGGAGAAGATGCTCGGCCACGAGATCGACGAGTTCGCCATCCCGTTCGGACAGTCGGCGAACTGGACCCCGGAGGCCGGGGCGATCGCGAGCCGCGTCTACCGCACGGTGTACGCGCAGGCCGTGGACACGCGGCCCGCGGGCACGATCCCGCGCACCTTCATCACGCAGATCGACCGACCGTTGATCTTCCGCGCCGCCCTCAACGGCGCCTTCGACAACTGGGAGGAGTGGTTCCTCGGCCCCCGCTGAGCGGAGCGTGCGCAGCGAACATCGGCGCTGACCACTTCCGGCAACGGCGAACGGCGCTCTCGCTCACCAGGAATGAGCGAGAGCGCCGTTCGTCTGTCGGGGGTCAGAGGGCGGAGCGGAGGGTGTCCACCACGCGCTGCTGCTGCTCCTCGGTGATCTGCGGGTAGAGCGGCAGGCTCAGGATGCGGTCCGCCGTCGCCTCGGCCACCGGGAAGTCGCCGGTCTTGCCGAGGTGCCCGAAGGCGCCGGTGAGGTGCACCGGGGTGGGGTAGTGGATGCCCGCGCCGACGCCGTGGGCGTTGAGGTGCGCCAGGACCTCGTCGCGACGGTCCACCTCGATCACGTAGAGGTGCCAGACCGGCTCGTTGCCCGCCGTGACTGTCGGGGTCGTGACGCCGGGGAGGTCGGCGAGGAGGGCGTCGTAGCGCGCCGCCGCGGTCCGGCGGGCGGCGTTCCAGGCGTCGAGCCGGGTGAGCTTCGCCGAGAGCACGACGGCCTGCAACGCGTCGAGCCGGCTGTTCACGCCGGCGACGGTGTGCTCGTACTTGCGCGGCGAGCCGTGCGCGCCGAGCAGCCGGACCCGCTCGGCCAGCTCGGCCGAGCCGGTGAGCACCGCGCCCGCGTCGCCGTAGGCGCCGAGGTTCTTGCCCGGGTAGAAGCTGGTGCCGGCGATGTCGCCGATCGCGCCGGCCTGCAGCCCGTCCCGCCGCGCGCCCTGGGACTGCGCCGCGTCCTCGCAGATCGCGACGTGGTCCGGCAGCCCCGCCTTCAGCCGGGCGACGTCCGCGACCTGGCCGTAGAGGTGGACTGGGAGCACCGCCCGGGTCCGGTCGGTGACCGCTGCGAGCGCGGCGTCGACGTCGATCAGCGCGGTGCCGGGCTCGCAGTCGACGAGCACGACCTCGGCCCCGGCGCGGGCGACCGCCTCGGCGGTGGCGATGAACGTGTTCGCCGGGACGATGCACTCGTCGCCCGGCCCGACGCCGAGTGCGCGCAGGGCGAGCTCGAGTGCGTCCGTGCCGTTGGCGACGCCGACGACGTGGTCCACGCCGGAGTACGCGGCGTAGGCGGCCTCGAACTCGGCGACGGCCGGTCCGCCGACGAAGGCGGTGCGGGCGAGTACCTTCTCCCAGCCCTCGGCGACCTCGGCGGCCACCTCGGCGTGCTGGGCGGCCAGGTCGACGAGGGGGATCGGGGCGTGCGGGACCGGGGTGGTGGGGGCGGCCATGCGGCTCCTAGTGGCTCGGGGAGCTGGTGGCGAGGCCGAGGGCACCGGCCAGCGCGTCGACGACGGCGCGCTGCTCGGGCTCCCCGATCTCGTGGTGCACCGGCAGGATCACGGTCCGGCGCGTGAGGTGTTCGGTGACGGGCAGCAGCCCGTGCGGGTGCCCGGCGTACGCGGGCTCCAGGTGGGCGGCCATGATCCCGCGGCGGGCGGAGATCCCCGCCTCGGCGAGCGCACCGAGGACGGCGACCTGGTCGGCCCCCTCGGGCAGCTCGACCCAGAAGGACTGGTAGTTGGCCGTGCCGTGCGGCGGGTCGCCGACCGCCCGCACCCCGAGCGGGGCGAGGAGCTCGCGGTAGCGCTCCGCGATGGCCCGGCGCTGCGCGACGATGCCGGGCAGCCGGCCGAGCTGGACCAGGCCCATCGCGGCCTGCATGTCCGTCATCCGGTAGTTGAAGGCGGTCTCGTCGTAGCCCTCGAGGACGACCTTCGTGCCGGCGGCGTGCCGGTCGGCCGCGGAGACGGTCATGCCGTGTTCGCGCAGCCGGCGGATCCGGGCGGCCCACCCGGCGTCGTCCGTGGTGACCATGCCGCCCTCACCGGTGGTGAGGAGCTTGCGCGGGTGGAAGGACCACGCCGCGAGCAGCGCGCCGGTCCCGACCGGGTTCCCGTTCAGCGTGGCGCCGGCGGCACACGCGGCGTCCTCGACCACCGGGAGGTCCCCGCACACGGCCTTGATCGCCGGGATGTCGGCCGGCTGCCCGCCCTGGTGGACCGCCAGCACGGCCTTCGTCCGCGGGGTGAGCACCGCCGCGACGGTCTCGGCGGTGACGTTCCCCGTCTCCGGCTCGACGTCGGCGAACACCGGGGTGGCGCCGCAGTAGCGGATCGCGTTGGCGGTCGCGATGAAGGAGAACGACGGGCACACGACCTCGTCGCCCGGGCCCACGCCCAGCACGTACAGCGAGAGGTGCAGCGCGGTGGTGCAGTTCGAGGTCGCGACGGCGTGCGCGGCGCCGACGTGGGCGGCGAACGCCTTCTCGAACTCGGCGACCCGGGGGCCCTGGGCCACCCAGCCCGACCGGACCGCGGCCGCGACGGCCTCCGCCTCCTCCTCGCCGAGGAGGGGCTTCATCACGGGGATCACGCGGAGACCCCGGTCTCGGCCTTCCACCAGGCGACGAGCCCGCGCAGGCCCTCGTCCATCCCGATCGTCGGCTTCCAGCCGAGGTCGCGGGCGGCGGCGGAGATGTCCGCGAGCCGGCGGGTGACGCCGTTGACCTGGCGGGCCGGGCCGAACTCCGGGGTGAGGTCGGAGTCCATGGCCTTCAGCAGCGCCTCGGCCAGCCCGGCCAGGCTGATCTCCTGGGCGGTGGCGATGTTGTAGACGTCGTCCGTGACCGGGGCCTGCGCCGCGAGCACGTTGGCGCGGGCGATGTCGTGGACGTGGACGAAGTCCATCGTCTGCTTCCCGTCGCCGAAGATCAGCGGGCGGTCGCCGCGGGCGATCCGCTCCATCCAGCGGATCAGCACCTCGGTGTAGACCCCGTAGGCGTCCATCCGCGGGCCGTAGACGTTGAAGTAGCGCAGCGCGACGTAGTCCAGGCCGTTCATGGCGTGGAAGCTGCGCAGCATGCCCTCGTTGAACGCCTTGGCGGCGCCGTAGAAGGTGTCGTTGTTGTACGGGTGGTGGCGCTCGGTGGTGGGGAACTCCTCGGCCAGCCCGTAGACCGACGCCGACGAGCTCGCGACCACCTTCTTGACCCCGTGCTCGACGGCGGCCTCGATGATCGTGAACGTGCCGTCGACCAGGCTCTCCAGCGCGGTCCGCGGCTGCTCGGCGCACTGGGTGATGCGCAGCGCGGCGAGGTGGAACACCAGGTCCTTGCCGGCGGTCAGCTCGCCGACCAGCCCGCGGTCGTTGATGTCGCCCTCGACGAGGGTCAGCCGGTCGCCCGCGGCCTCCTGCGCCGCGGCGATGTTCTCCCGCCGCCCGCGCACGAGGTTGTCCAGCACGACGATCTCGGTCGCACCGGCCTCGACGAGCTGGTCGACCAGGGTCGAACCGATGGTGCCGGCACCGCCGGTGACCAGGACCCGCTGGCCCTCGACCGGCTGGGCCGCCTTCTCGCTGCTGGTCACACCGTCACCTCTCCGCGGCCGCGCTGGGCCATCGTGGTCGGAACGTCCTCGATCACCCCGGCGGTGGTGCGCGGGGTCTCCTGGATCGCGCGGATCGGCACGGACTGGCCGTCCTTCGCGAGGCTCTCAGAGGCGGCCTCGAGGATCGCGAGCACCCGCAGCCCCGCGAAGCCGTCCGTGAGCGGGCGCCGGTTCTCGGCGATGGCCGCCGCGAACTCGACCATGACCGACCGCAGGGCCTCCAGGTTGGCCAGGGCCGGGGCGACGGTGTCGCCGGTGCGGTACGAGACGAGCCGGCGGCCGCGGACGTCCGCGTCCTCCAGCTCGGGGGAGATCCGGTCGACGCCGCGGTCGTGCTCCGAGAGGCGCTGGGTGGGGTTGAGGTCGTCCCAGATCACGGTCCGGTTCGACCCGCCCACCACGAAGGTGCGGATCTTGGTGGGGGAGAGCCAGTTGACGTGCACGTGGGCGAGCGCGCCGTTGGACAGCCGCAGCGTGAGGTGCGCGACGCAGGCGTGCCCAGCGCCCACCGGGTCCGAGCCGTGCGCGGCCACCGAGACCGGGAACACGTCGTCCGGCAGGATCGCGTCGAAGATGGACAGATCGTGCGGGGCCAGGTCCCACAGGACGTCCACGTCGGGCTGCACGATGCCGAGGTTGATCCGCACCGAGTCGATGTACTGCAGATCGCCGAGCCGGCCGCTGCGCACGACCTCGCGGATGTGCCGCACCTCGGACGTGTAGCAGAACGTGTGGTCGACCATCAGCACGCGGCCGAGCCGCTCGGCGGCCTCGACCAGCCGGCGACCCTCCTCGTAGGTCGGTGCCAGCGGCTTCTCGATCAGCACGTGCTTGCCGGCCTCAAGGGCGCGCATCGCCACGTCGAAGTGGGTGGCGGCCGGGGTCGCGATCGCCACGGCGGACACCGCGGGATCGGCCAGCACCTCGTCGAGGGAGGTGGACACCTGCACGGTCGAGTAGTTGCCGAGCACCTGCCGGGCCCGGTCGGCGTTGAGGTCGCACAGGTACTCGAGGTGCAGGCCCGGGGTCTGCTGTGCATTGCGGACGAGGTTGGGACCCCAGTACCCGCCGCCGACGACGGCTATCCCGATCGGACCGTTGCTCTCCACTGTGTACCCGTCCCCCATCCGGTCCCGTCCCCTCGAGTGCGGCGTCGATCTCGGGTCCGGACCCTACAAGGACCCCTTCGGGTGATCCCCAGCGCGTCGGGCCCGGCCCGGATCGCCCCACCGGGTACACGCGCGGGCGAGTCGTCCCCGGAGGTCCGGTTCGTCCCCCGGCGGCACGCCCGGCCGCGCTCGGCCGCACGGGGGACGCCGCGGACCCGCCGGTAGCATCGGTGCCCATGTTGACGGCCAGGCTTCCCCACCTGCCCCCCGTGGTCGGAGCTGTCCCGTCGTCCGCTCCCGTCGCTGCCGAGGCGCAGTGACACGACCGGACTCCGAGGCCAGCACCCCCGTCTCCGCGCACCGGCGCGAGGAGCCCGACCCGCCTTCGGGCGGCGCGCGACCCCCGGTCCCCGACCCCGATCGGCGACCCTCACCCCTCTTCGACGACGCCGTCCCCGGTGCACCCGGCGACCGGCGGACCCCCTCGGGCGGCACGGCGGCGGGCCGCCCCGGGGGATCCGCGGCGGGCCGCCCCGGTGACTCCGCGGGATCTTCGGCGCCGGGGCCGGTCGGCTGGTTCGACAGCCCGCCCCGGCCCCACGACCCCCCGACCGTCGAGCTCGCGCCCGGTGCGGTGGCCGTGCGCAGCGACGCGTCGCCCGACGACGGTCCAGAACCGCCGGCCGAGGGCAGCAAGGACCTCGGGTCGTCGTCGGGCGGCTCCGGCAAGCGGGCCCTGTCCGACGGCCTGTCCCTCTCGATCAGCGGCGCCGTCGGGTCGCTGGCCGGGTTCGTCAGCTGGCTGATCGCGGCGCGGATCATGCCGCAGGAGGCGGTCGGCTACGCCTCGGCGTTCGTGTCGGCGTTCCTGCTCGTCGCCGGCGTGGCGCAGCTGAACCTCGACTCGGCGATGATGCTGTGGATGCCGCGGTCGGGCCGCAAGGCGTCGACCCTGTTCTGGCGCAGCCACCTGGTGATCATCCCGTCCTGTGCGCTCGTCGGGCTGGTCTACGTCCTGCTCGAGCCGCTGATGGCCACCACGGGCGCGGGCGACGTGCTCCCGCTCTGGGCCGGCGGCCTGCTGTTCGTGGCCGCCGGCATCGGCTGGGGCCTGTGGGGCGTGCACGACTTCAGCCTGATCGCGGTCGGCAAGACCTGGTGGGCGTCGTGGCGCAACATCGCGTTCGCGTTCGCCCGGATCGGCATGCTGGTCGCCCTGGGCGCGAGCCTCGGGCCGTTCGGCGTGGTGCTGTCGTGGGTGGTGCCGATCGCGCTGTGGACGCTCGGCAGCGCCGTGGTCGGCGGGATCTACACCCGCAAGTTCGCGCAGCTCTCGGACAAGGAGTGGCTGCCGACGCGCCGCGAGGCCGTGTCCTTCCTGGGCCCCACGACCCTGGCCCACTGGGGCACGGTGCTGCTGTTCAACCAGGTCACGGTGATCGTGACCCAGCGCTTCGGCGCGACGACCGGCGCGGCGTTCTTCATCGCCTGGCAGGCGGTCATGGTGATCGACATCGCCGCGCAGCGGTTCATGCAGTCGCTGTCGGCGCAGCTGGCCCGGGACCCGGAGAACGCCGCGGCGCACATCCGGGCCTCTCGCAAGCGGCTCTACCTGATCTTCCTGCCGATGATCGTGGTCGGCGTGCTGCTCGCCCGGTTCGGGCTGGAGTTCTTCGGCCCGGGCTACGCCCAGGCGGACGACGTGCTCCGCGTGCTGCTGCTCGGCATGATCGCCCGGCTGGTGATCTCGCACGAGCTCGGCGTGCGGCAGGCGCGGCACGACGGCGTCGGCTTCGCGCGGCTGCAGCTGATCAGCACGGCCTTCGTGATCGTCGTGGTGCTGTTCGTCCCGATCGGGCCGGCCGACGCCTCGGGTGCGCACCCCGTCGAGCAGCTGATGCCGGTGGCGGCGGGCTACGCGATCTCCCAGCTGGTGTGCGCGGTCGCGGTGGTCGTGTGGCCGCGGCTGCGCCGCCGGACCCCCGCCCGGGCCTGAGAACGACGGGGGCGCGTGGCGGATCCCGCCACGCGCCCCCGGTCCGTCGGGCCTCGGGTCAGCCGAGGCCGCCGATGGCGACGTACTTGAGCTCGAGGAACTCCTCGATCCCCACCGTGCCGCCCTCGCGGCCCAGGCCGGACTCCTTGATCCCGCCGAACGGGGCCGCAGGGTTGGAGACCAGCCCGGTGTTGAGCCCGACCATCCCGCTCTCGAGCTTCTCCGACACTCGCAACGCCCGGTTCAGGTTCTCCGTGAACACGTAGTTGACCAGGCCGAACTCGGTGGCGTTGGCCGCGGCCAGGGCTTCGTCCTCGGTGTCGAACACCGAGATCGGCGCGACCGGGCCGAAGATCTCCTCGTGGTTGAGCCGCGAGTCCTGCGGCACGTCCGTGAGCACCGTCGGCGGGTAGAAGTAGCCGCGGCCCTCCGCGGCCTCGCCGCCGACCTTGACCTGCGCTCCGTGGGCGATCGCGTCGCCGACCAGGTCGACGACCTTGTCCCGGCCCTTGGCGTCGACCAGCGGGCCGACCTGCACGCCGTCCTCGGTGCCGCGGCCCACCTTGAGCGCGCCCATCCGCTCGGCGAGCTTCGCCGCGAACTCCTCCGCGACGCCGCGCTGGACGTAGAAGCGGTTGGCCGCCGTGCACGCCTCGCCCATGTTCCGCATCTTCGCGAGCATCGCGCCGTCGACGGCCTTGTCGAGGTCGGCGTCGTCGAACACGAGGAAGGACGCGTTGCCGCCCAGCTCCATCGACGTCCGCAGCACCTTCGCGGCGCACTGCTCCAGGAGGATCTTGCCGACGCCGGTCGAGCCCGTGAACGAGAGCTTGCGCGCCCGGCCGTCCTTGATGATCGGCTCCATCACGCCGGCTGCGTCGCTGGCCGTGATGACGTTGAGCACGCCGGCCGGCAGCCCGGCGTCGAGCAGGATCTGGCCCAGGGCCAGCATCGACAGCGGGGTCTGCTGCGCCGGCTTGATCACGACGGTGCAGCCCGCGGCGATCGCCGGGCCGATCTTGCGGGTGCCCATGGCCAGCGGGAAGTTCCACGGCGTGATGAACACGCACGGCCCGACCGGCTGCTTCATCACGAGGAACCGGCTGCCGCCCGCGGGCGCGGTCGCGAAGCCGCCGTCGATCCGCACGGCCTCCTCGCTGAACCAGCGGAAGAACTCGGCGGCGTAGGTGACCTCGCCGCGCGACTCGGCCAGCGGCTTGCCCATCTCCAGGGTCATCAGGAGGGCGAGGTCGTCGACCCGCGCGATCATCGTCTCGTACGCGCGGCGCAGGATCTCCCCGCGCTCGCGCGGGGCCATGGCCGCGAAGCCGGCCTGCGCCTCGTGAGCGGCGGTGAGCGCCGCGAGCCCGTCCTCCCGGCCCGCGTCGGCGACCTCGGCGAGGACCTCGCCGGTCGACGGATCCTCGACCTTCGTCGTCGCCCCCGACGCCGCCTGTCGCCACTCGCCGCCGATGAGCAGCCCGGTGGGGACGGCCTCGAGGACCTTCCTTTCGAGATCGGGGTTCGTCATGCCCCGGATGTTCCCATCCCGCCACACCTTGATGCACGGGTCCGATCCGTGGGCTAGGAAGGACGGGTGACGGACACGATGGCGACACTGCCGGATCTCGTGCCCCCGCCGGTGGAGCTGCCGGAGCGCGTCGCGGCGCTGCGGTCCGAGGTGCGTGCGTTCCTCGCGGAGGAACGCGCCGCCGGGGCCTGGCGTCCGCGCGCGGACACCTGGCTCTCGGGGTGGGACGAGCGGTTCACCAAGGAGCTGGCCCGGCGCGGCTGGCTGGGGATGACGATCCCGACCGAGTACGGCGGGCACGGGCGCGGCGCGCTCGACCGGTACGTGGTGACCGAGGAGCTGCTGGCGGCGGGCGCGCCGGTGGCCGCGCACTGGGTGGCGGACCGGCAGATCGGCCCGTCGCTCATGCGGTTCGGCACCGAGGAGCAGCGGCAGAGGTTCCTGCCCGGGATCGCGGCCGGGGAGGTGTACTTCGGCATCGGCATGTCGGAGCCCGACTCGGGCTCGGACCTGGCGTCGGTGCGGTCCAAGGCGGACCGGGTCGACGGCGGCTGGGAGCTGACCGGCACGAAGGTCTGGACGTCCGGGGCGCACCACGCGCACGCCTTCTTCGCGCTGGTCCGGACCTCACCGAAGGACGACACCAACCGGCACGCCGGGCTGTCGCAGCTGATCGTGGACCTGAAGGCGCCGGGGGTGACGATCCGGCCGATCCCGCTGCTCACGGGCGCGCACCACTTCAACGAGGTGGTCTTCGACCGGGTCTTCATCCCGGACTCGATGGTGCTGGGCGAGATCGGGCAGGGCTGGCACCAGGTCACCTCGGAGCTGGCCTTCGAGCGCTCCGGCCCGGAGCGCTACCTGTCGACGTTCCCGCTGGTGGTGGCACTTCTGGGGGAGATCGCCGGCAGTGACCTGGACGCCGGGCGGCGCCGGGACCTCGGCGGGCTGGTGTCGCGGTACTGGACGCTGCGGCGGATGTCGCTGGCCATCGCCGGCGCGCTCGAGGCGGGCAAGGCGCCGGAGCTGGCCGCGGCGGTGGTGAAGGACCTGGGCACCCGGTTCGAGAACGAGGTGATCGACGCGGCCCGGCTGCTGGTGTCGATCCCGCCGGACCCGGGCGCCGAGCAGGGCGGGTTCGCCCGGCTGCTGGCCGACGCGGTGCTGCACGCCCCGGGCTTCACGCTGCGGGGCGGGACGAACGAGATCCTGCGCGGGATCGTCGCCCGCGGATTGGGGCTGCGCTGATGAGTGCCGAACTTCGGGAGATGGCGGAGTCGGTCTTCGGCGACGCCTGGGACAACTCCACTGACGCGTTCGACGCCGAGCTGTGGAAGACCGTCGAGCAGACCGGGCTGGCCCGGTTGACCCTGCCCGAGGAGGCCGGGGGCAGCGGCGGCACGGTGTCGGACGCGGCGGCGGTGCTGACCGCGGCCGGGCAGTTCGCGGCGCGGGTGCCGCTGGTGGAGACCGACCTGCTGGCGGCGTGGCTGCTGCACGCGGCCGGGCTGGAGGTGCCGTCCGGGCCGTTGTCGGCGACGGTCGCGGGGAGCCTGTCGATCCAGCCGGCGGCCGGCGGGGCCGGGGCGGACGTGTCCGGCACACTGCGCCGGGTGCCGTGGGGCCGGGCGGTGGGCGCGGTCGCGGTGCTGGCGGGTGAGCAGGTGCTGCTGGTCGACACCGCCGGCGCCGGCGTCGAGGAGGGGACCAACCTCGCCGAGGAGCCCCGGGACGACCTGGTGCTCAACGAGCTGACCGTGCGGCACGTGGCCGACGTGCCGTCGGTGGCGCTGGTCGAGTTCCCGCTGCGCGCGGCGCTGGGCCGGGCGTTGCTGCTGGCCGGGGCGGCCCGCGGGGCGGTGGCGATGGCAGTGCGGTACGCGACCGAGCGGGTGCAGTTCGGCCGCCCGATCGCGAAGCTGCAGGCCATCCAGCAGTCCCTCGCGCTGGCCGGTGCCGAGGTGGCCGCGGCCGCGGCGGCGACCGAGGCCGCGGCGCGGGAGGTCGACGGGCACGGGTTCGCCGAGGCGTCGTTCGCCATCGCCGCCGCCAAGGCCCGCGCGGGGGAGGCGGCCGGGCAGGTCGCCCGGATCACCCACCAGGTGCACGGGGCCATCGGGTTCACCCGCGAGCACGACCTGCGGCTCGTCACGACCCGGCTCTGGGCCTGGCGGGACGAGGACGGCTCCGAGGCCTACTGGAACGACCGCGTCGGCGCCCGCGCGCTCGAGGCCGGCGCCGACGGTCTCTGGCCGCTGCTCACGGGCACGCCCTGAGGGGCCGGGCGGGCGACCCCCACGCCGAGGCGGGGCGCCGCGGGGGGGGGGGGGGCGAGGCGGGGGGGGAGGTAGGTGATTTGTTGAGAAACTTGAGGAGCAA
>NZ_JBEZDN010000081.1:0-35084 GCF_040648315.1 Pseudonocardia sp. NPDC049154 | reverse complement strand
AGCTCGAGGAGCGGTACGGCGTGAGCCGAACGGTGCTCCGCGAGGCGACCGGCATCCTCGTCGACCATCAGGTGCTCGAACCCCGCCGGGGGCGGAGCGGCGGGTCAGGATCCGGGCTGCTGCCGCGCTCCCGGAAGCTTGCGGAAGTCCCAGCTGCTGATCTTCTCCGGGGTGAGCCGGAGCCACGCGTGCCGGCCGTCGATCACGACGTGCCCGCCGGTGTACTTGTCCGCGAACGCCTGCTCGACCCGCTCCAGCTCGGGGTTCGGCTCGCCGGTGCGCGGGATCTCGCCCACCGGCTCCACCCGGCCGCGGATCTCGACACCGCGGAGCTGGTCGTAGTCCTGCCCCGCGTCGACCACCGCCCCGATCCGCGGGTCCTTGTCCAGGTCGGCCCAGCGCTGTGCGCGGACCAGCGAGGTCAGCCACATCGCGGAGCCGTCCCAGTGGAACCAGAGCGGCGTGGCGTGCGGGCCGTGCGTGCCGTTGGTGGCCACGCGGACGGTCCGCTCCTCGGCGAGGAAGGCGTCCCGCTCGTCGTCGGTCATGGCGATGGCCCGGCCCCGGCGCTGGGTCTTGGGTGCGGTCATGGCCCGGACATTACCGATCAGTAGAGACGGGCGGTGGCCAGCCGGGCGCCCTCGGCGAGCGCGCGGAACTTCTCCCGGACGACGGTCGGGTGGACCTCGGGATGGAAGGTCGCGCGGGAGGAGAAGCCGCAGTCCGCGCCCGCGAGCAGGTTCTCCCGGCCGACGAGACCCGCGTAGGTCACGATCTGGTCGGCGATCAGCTGCGGGTGCTCGACGTAGTTGCTGGCGTGCCCGAGCAGGCCGGGGATCAGCACCTTCCCCTCGGGCAGGGCGAGGTCCTCCCAGACCCGCCACTCGTGCTGGTGGCGGGGGTTGGCGACCTCGAAGGAGTAGGCGCCGGCGCGGATCCGCAGCATCACGGGCGCGATGTCGGCGAAGGGCAGGTCGTGGACCCGCGGGCCGTGGTTGAGCCCGTAGCAGGTGTGCAGCCGGATCTTCTCCTCCGGGATCCCGCGCAGCGCGTGGTTGAGGATCTCGACGTGCTGCTCCGCGAGGCGGCGGCCCTCGGCGCGGTCGTCGTGGCTGAGGTACTCGATCAGCCACGGGTCGTCGACCTGCAGGAGGAACCCGGCCTCGACGATCGCCAGGTACTCCTCGCGCAGGGCCTCGGCGACCGCGGAGAGGTAGTCGGCGTAGGAGGAGTAGTACTCGTTGCGGCCGAAGCCGCTGGGGCTGGTGCTCGGCAGGAAGGCCTCGTGGGGATCGGCACCGCCGACGTCGAGCCCGTCGAGCGCCGCGCGGAGGTTCTCGACGTCCGTGCGCAGCTGGTCGTGCCCGGCGTAGCCGACCGGTCCGGTGCAGACCATCGTGGTCATGGGGGAGACGGTGTCCTTGTACTTGCCGAGGTAGCCGGCGTAGTACTCCGGGAACGCGTCGATCTCCACCTGCCACGACGGCGGCATCAGCTTCTCGCCGGTGCTGCCGGAGAACCCGGTGAGCCGGTCCTTGACGTAGGTCAGGAAGCTGACCTTGCTCATCTCGCCGTCGGTCACCACGTCGATGCCGTCGGCCACCTGCTCGCGGACGCGGTCGGCGACGGCGGCGGCGATCTGCTTGGCGTGGGCGTCGGCGTCGTAGGGGCGGCCGTGCTCCTTCTCCCGCATGACCTCGAGCAGGTCGTGGGGCCGGGCCAGGCTGCCGACGTGGGTGGTGAGGATCCGCTCCGTGCTGCGCCGCATGGTCCCCGGACGGTAGAAGCGGCGCCGGGTCCGCGGGAGCGCGGCGTTCCCCGCTCGCGAACTGCCTTATTCAACGGCTGTTGAAAACCTGGCGCGGCGGGACTACGCTCCAGCCACGCACGAGGAGGCGCGCCATGACGCACACGCTGCCGCTCACGGACGGCCCACGGATCCTCGACCTGGCGGCGGCCGCCGATCCGGCGCTGGTCGGCGGGAAGGCCGCCTCGCTCGGCAGGATGATCCGCGCGGGCTTCCCGGTCCCGCCCGGCAGCTGCGTCACCACCGTGGCCTACCGGACCGTGGCCGACCCGGTCGTCAGGCCCCTGCTCGACGCGGGCGCCGCGCCCGCCGACCTGCGCGAAGCCGTCCGGTCCGCCCCGGTGCCCGCCGAGCTCGCCGCGAAGATCCGGGCGCTCGCCGACGGCCCGGTCGCGGTGCGCTCGTCCGCCACCGCCGAGGACCTGCCCGACGCCAGCTTCGCCGGCCAGCAGGACACCTTCCTCGACGTCGAGGGTCCCGAGGCCGTGCTCGACGCGGTCCGCCGCTGCTGGGCCTCGCTGTGGACCGACCGCGCCGTCGCCTACCGCGCGGCCAACGGGATCGACGACCGCGCGGTCGCCCTCGCCGTCGTCGTGCAGCGGATGGTGCCGGCCGCGGCGGCGGGCGTGCTGTTCACCGCGAACCCGGTCACCGGCCGGCGGGGTGAGACGGTGATCGACGCGGCGCCGGGGCTGGGCGAGGCCGTGGTCTCGGGCACGGTCGATCCCGAGCACCTGGTGCTCGACGCGGGCGGCCGGGTCGTCGAGCGCCGGGCCGGCGGCGTGGGCCCCTGCCTGTCCGACGACCGCGCCCGCGAGCTCGCCGCGCTCGGCCGGCGGGTCGCGGAGCAGCACGGCGAGCCGCAGGACCTGGAGTGGGCCGTCGACGGCACGGACCGGGTCTGGCTGGTGCAGGCGCGGCCGGTCACCACGCTCTACCCGCTGCCGGACAACCCGGCACCCGGCCTACGCATCTACCTGAACGTCAATGTGGCGCAGGGGGTCCTGGGTCCGCTCACCAGCGCGGGGCAGAGTGCCTTCCGTGTCATGACCGGCGCCCTCGCCCGCGTGTGGGGGGTCGCGGTGCCCGACCTTCGCGCGGGTCCGCCGGTGCTGTTCGTGGCGGGGGAGCGGCTGCTGGTCGACGTCACCGGGGCCCTCCGGCATCCCGTCGGGCGGGTCGTGATCCCGCGCCTGTTCGACGTCATGGAGGCGCGGTCCGCGGCCGTCCTGCGCCGGGTCCTCCTCGACCCGGCCTTCGCGGTGGTGCCGGGGCGGCGGCTGCGCTTCGCACGCGCGCTGGTCCGGGTGCTCGCCCGGTTCCGGATACCGCCCCGGCTCGGGGCCGCGTTGCTGGCGCCGGGCCGCGCCCGCCGCGGGGTCGAGGCGGGGATCGCCGACCTCCGGAACCGGCTCGGGGCGCGGCCCCCGCTCCCGGCCGCCGCGCGCCTCGACCGGATCGAGGCCACGCTCGCCGGTGAGCTGCCCACGGTGATCGCGCGAGTGTTCCCGGTGGCGGGAGCGGGGTTCGTGGCGTTCGGGCTCGCGGCGGCGCTGCTGCGCGGGCGGGCCCGGCCCGGGGAGCTGTCGACGGTCCTGCGCGGGCTGCCGCACAACGTCACCACCGAGATGGACCTCGCGCTGTGGACCCTGGCCGGGCGGGTCGCGGCGGATCCGCCCTCGCGCGCGCTCGTCACCGGGCCGGTCGACGCGGCGCGGGCGGCGCTCGAGGCCGGCACCGCCCCGCCGGTCCTGGCCGACGGGCTGGGCGACTTCCTCGGGCGGTACGGGCACCGCAGCGTCGCCGAGATCGACCTCGGCGTCCCGCGGTGGCGCGAGGACCCGTCGTACCTGCTGGGCGTGCTCGCCGGCTACCTGCGCGCCGACCCGGACCGCACCCCCGACCGGGTCTTCGCCGCCGCGGCGGCCGAAGCCGGACGCACCGCCGAGGATCTCGCGGCCCGGGTCGGGGGCCTGCGCGGGCGCGCGGTCCGGGTGCTGCTGCGCCGGGCCCGGGCGCTCGCCGGGCTGCGCGAGATGCCGAAGTTCGCCCTGGTCACCGTGCTCGACGCGGCGCGTACCGATCTCCTGGCCGTCGGCGAGACCCTGGCCGCGGAGGGCCGGATCGCCGGGGCGGGCGACGTCGTCCACCTCACCGCGGACGACTGCCGGGCCGGCCTCGCCGGGGCCGACCTGCGGGCGCTGGTGGCGACCCGGCGCGCGGTGCACGACCGCGAACGGCGGCGCCGGCACGTCCCGCGCATCCTGCTCTCGGACGGGACCGAGCCCGAGGCGCTCCCGGATCCCGGCGCGGCGCCGGCGGTCCCGGGCGAGCTGCGTGGCACCCCGGCGTCGGCGGGCGTGGCCGAGGGGACCGCGCGGGTCGTGCTCGATCCCGCCGACGCCCACCTCGAGCCGGGGGAGATCCTCGTCTGCCCCTCGACCGACCCCGGCTGGACGCCGCTGTTCCTCACCGCCGCCGGGCTGGTCATGGAGATGGGCGGGGCGAACTCGCACGGCGCGGTCGTCGCCCGCGAGTACGGCATCCCGGCCGTGGTCGGCGTGCCCGGGGCGGTCGCGCGGATCAGGACCGGGGAGCAGGTGGTCGTCGACGGGACGGCGGGCCGCGTCCTGCCCCTGTGAGTGGCGATGGTCGCCATAGCGGTGATTGCCACTCACGAGTGCTCGGGCGCGTCGGGGAGGATCGGTCCGTGCCCACCCCCGCTCTGGAGGCCTTCCTCGCCGAGCCGCGACCCACGCCCTTCCTGGTGCTCGACGCCGGACTGGTCGCGCAGCGGTACGCCGAGCTCACGGCCGCCTTCCCCGGCGCGGAGTTCCTCTACGCGGTGAAGGCGTGCCCCGAGCCCGACGTGCTGAGCACGCTCGCCGCGCTCGGCAGCGGCTTCGACGTGGCCGGCGCCGAGGAGATCGCGCTGTGCCTCGACGCGGGCGCCGACCCGGCCCGGCTCTGCCACGGCAACCCTGTCCGGGGCCCGGGTGCTGCGGCGGCCGCCGCCGCGCAGGGCATCCGGCGGTTCGTCACGGACAGTGCGGAGGATCTCGCCGGCCTGCCGGCCGACGCGGAGGTGCTCGTGCGCGTCCTCGTCGCCGACGACGGTGCCGCGACCCCGTTCCTCGGCAAGTTCGGGGCGACCCCGGCCGAGGCCGCCCGGCTCGCCCGTGGGACCGCCGGCGTCGCCTTCCACGCGGGATCGCAGCAGCTCAGGCCCGCGGCGTTCGGCGAGGGGGTGCGGGTCGCGCTGCGGGTGGCGCGGGCGGCGGGCATCGCGACCCCGGTGCTCGACGTCGGCGGCGGCCTGCCCGTCCGCTACCGCGCCGCCGTCCCGCCGCTCGCGGCCTACGCCGAGGCGATCCACGGGGCCGTCGCCGACGCGGTCACGGGCGGCGACGTCGAGGCCGTCCGGCTCGTCCTCGAACCCGGGCGCGCGCTCGTCGCCGAGGCAGGGGTGCTGCGGACCACCGCCCTGCGGGTCTCCCGGCGGCCCGGGATCGACCACCGCCGCTGGGTCTACCTCGACGCCGGCCGCTACCAGGGGCTCGCCGAGGCGGAGGGGGAGGCGATCGACTACCCGGTGCGGGCGCCCGGCCGCAGCGGCCCGCCCGGGCCGGTCGTGCTGGCCGGCCCGACCTGCGACGGCGACGACGTCCTCTACCGCCGCCGGCCCTACGCCCTGCCCCTGGATCTCGCCGCGGGCGACGCCGTCGACCTCCTGCACGCCGGTGCGTACACCGCGAGCTACGCCTCGGTCGGGTTCAACGGGTTCGGCCCGCTGCCCGTGCACGTCCTGGCGCCCAGGCTCGCCTGAGGCCGTGTCTCTCGACCTGGCGCCGCCGGGCCCGGTGATCCACGTTGTTCCCGGCAAGGCCGCCGGGCCGCCCTCATACCGGGCGTATTCGGGTGGCCCGGCAACGCCGGCGGGGGCGGCGTGGGCGCCGGGAGCGGTGGTGGCGGGTCGGGAGACACGGCCTAGGGTTCTGCCCCGTGCAGACGTCCCATCCCGTCGGCCGGCACGTCCTCGGCGAGCTGCGCGGCATCGACCCCGCCCTGCTCGACGACGCCGACGGCCTGCGGCACGCGCTGCGCACCTCGCTGCTGGCCGCCGGTGCGGACGTGCGGCAGGTCGTCGCCGAGCCGTTCGAGCCGCAGGGGGTCACGGTCGTCGCGCTGCTGGCCGAGTCGCACGCGTCGATCCACACCTGGCCCGAGCTCGGGTCGGCCTTCGTCGACGTCTTCACCTGCGGCGACGGTGCCGACCCCGTGTACGCCGTGCGACGGCTGGCGCTCACCCTCGGCGCCGACGACGCCGCCGTCGAGGTCGTGGACCGCGGGGGCGCGGGACGGGCGGACGAGCCGATCTCGCCCGGGCTGACCCGGCGTTGGCAGCTCGAGGCGGTGCGCGTGCGCACCCGCACCGCACTGCAGGAGGTGCTGATCGCGGACACCGCGCACGGCGTCACGCTGTTCTGCGACGGCGAGCGGCAGAGCGCCGAGCACACCCAGCTGACCTACCACGAGGCGCTGTTCGTGCCGGCCGCGCTGCTCGCCGGGCGCCGCGAACGCGTGCTGGTGATCGGGTCGAGCGAGGGCGTGGTGAGCGAGCTCGCGGTGGCGTGCGGCGCCGGGCGAGTGGACCACGTGGACCTGGACCGGGAGTGCGTGCGGCTCTGCGCCGAGCACCTGCCGTACGGCTACACGCCCGCCACGCTCGCCGCCGCCGAGGCGCACGACGGCCCGGTCCGGATGCACTACGACGACGGGCTCGCCTTCGTCGACACGACCGACGGCACCTGGGACGTGATCGTCGTCGACCTGCCCGACGAGCGTCCCGACGATCCCGGCGCCCAGCTCAACCGGCTCTACACCGGCGACTTCCTGACCCGGTGCGCTGCCCGGCTGCGGCCCGGCGGGGTCGTCGTGAGCCAGGCCGGGAGCCCGGCGCAGTGGCGCGACGCCACCCTCCGCGCGGCGTGGGCGCGGTTCGGCGCGGTCTTCCCGCACCGCGCGTACGTCGGCAGCCCCGAGCACGAGTGGGCCTTCGTCTGCGGGCTGCCGGACACGCCCGCCGGCGAGCCCGCCGAGCTCGTCGCCGCCCGTCTCGACGGGCTGGCCTACACGCCCGCCACGCTCGACGCCGCGTCGCTGCGGGCCGCGCTCGTCCCCCCGCTGCGCCTGCGGCGTTCACTCACCCGGATGGAGATCGATCCCGCCGCGCGATCATCTCGTTAGTGTCCCGGTGGTGCCGGGCCCGGCGCCGTCCGCCCGCCTCCCCGGCGGACGCTCCCCGCCCCGCCCGCTCCCCGGAGGCCGCCCGTGCGCCGTGTCCCGACCCTGTGTCGCTCCGTCTCCGTGATCGCCGCCGTGGTCGTCACGCTCGGCGCCACGGTGGGCACGGCCCTGGCCGACGACACCGAGCAGGCCGGCCGGTACGTCGCCCTCGGCGACTCGTACAGCGCGGGCCCGCTCGTCCCGCCGCAGACCGGGCAGCCCGCCGGGTGCCTGCGGTCGGGTTCCAACTTCCCGTCCGCGGTGGCCGAGGGAACGGGGGCGACGGACTTCGTCGACGTGAGCTGCAGCGGCGCCACCACGGCGGACTTCACCGCCCCGCAGAAGGTCACCCTCGGCGAGAACCCCGCCCAGTTCGATGCGCTGACCGGGACCGAGGACCTCGTCACCTTCACCATCGGCGGCAACGACATCGGGTTCGGCGAGATCATCCAGGAGTGTGCGCTCCGGTCGCCGCAGCAGCCGCTCGGCGCCGCCTGCCGGGACTTCTACGGCGACCAGCTGAACCAGCGGATCGCGGAGACGGCGCCGAAGATCGCCGCCGCGCTCGCGGAGATCGGCACCCGTTCACCGGGGGCGCGCGTCGCCGTCGTCGGGTACCCGGCGCTGCTGCCCGACGAGGGGCCGGGCTGCTTCCCGGTGGTGCCGTTCAGCCCGGGCGACGTCGCGTGGCTGCGCGGGATCGAGAAGGACCTCAACGCGATGCTCGACGCCCAGGCGAGCGCGGGCGGGGCGACGTACGTCGACACCTACACCCCGACGATCGGGCACGACATGTGTCAGCTGCCGGGCGTGAAGTGGATCGAGGGCCTGCTGCCGACCTCGCCGGCGGCGCCGGTGCACCCCAACGCGCAGGGCATGGAGGCCATGGGGGCCGCGGTCCTCGCGGCGCTCGGCGCGCCCGTGCCGGCGGCCGCGTAGGAGCCCTACCAAACGACCGTCCGACGACCTACCCTCGGCTCGTGACGCGCGTCGGCGAGCGGGACCTCGAAGGCATGGACCAGGCCCGGATGGCCGCGGCCGACCGGGCCGAGCTGGTCGAGGCGGCCCGGGAGTGCACGTTCCTCTTCACGGACGAGGAGGGCTGGCCGGCCGGGGTCACGATGAGCCACCTGTTCCACGACGGCGCGTTCTGGCTGACGGCGGTCACCGGGCGCGCGCACGCGGCCGCGGCCGAGCGGGACCCGCGGGTCGGGCTGGTGATCAGCAACCTGGGGACGGACCTGCCGGGCCGGCGGATGGTGCGGATCCGCGGGCGGGCGACGGTGCACCGCGACCGGGCGACGCTCGACGCCGTGCTCCCGCTCTTCGCCCGGCGCCTCCAGCCGCGCGATCCCGACCGTATGCTCCGGCTCCTCGACAGCCCCCGGCGAGTGCTGATCCGGGTGGAGCCGATCTCCTACCCGCAGACCCACGACTCCCGCAAGATCGCCGGCGACGGCCGCGGCGGCCCCTCGCAGCCGTGACGTAGGCCGCTATTTCTCCGCGTAGGACTCCACGACCCGGGCGGGCATGGGGACGCGGACGGGTGTGGCGCCGAAGAGGGTGCGGGTGGCGGAGTCCGCGGCGGCCTGGACCAGCTCGGCGGCCTCCGGCGCGGCGGCGGCGGGGCCGTGCAGCAGCACCTCGTCGTGCTGGAAGAACACCAGCCGGGACGGGTTGCCGGTCCGGCGCAGCATCGTCCGCAGCTCCGCGAGCAGCACCAGCGCCCACTCCGCCGCGGTGGCCTGCACGACGAAGTTGCGGGTGAAGCGCCCCCGCGCCCGGGCCCGGGACGGCACCTCGTCGCCCGGCCGCGCCGGCGGGCACGTGCGGCCCAGCCACGACCGGACCAGACGGCCCTCCTCGCCGGCCCGCGCCGCCTCCTCGACCACCGCGACCGCGGCCGGGAAGCGGCGGCGCAGCAGCGCGAGGTGGGCGCCGGCGTCGCCCGACGTCTGCCCGTAGATCGCCGACAGCACCGCCAGCTTGGCCTTCGCCCGCCCGTCCGGCACCCCCGCCCCGAACAGTTCGGCGGCGAGACCGGCGTAGAGGTCGGAGTCCCGCTCGGTGCCGCCGGCACGGGCCAGCGCGGCGTCGCCGGCGATCGCGGCGAGGATCCGCGGTTCCAGCTGCGCGGCGTCGGCCACCACGAGCCGGCAGCCCTCGTCGGCGCGCACCGCCGCCCGCACGGCCTTCGGGATCTGCAGCGCCCCGCCGCCGCGGGTGGCCCAGCGCCCCGACACCACCCCGCCGACGACGTACTCGGGCCGGAACCGCCCCTCGTGCACCCAGGTCCGCAGCCAGTTCCAGCCGTGCGCGGCGTGCAGCCGGGCGAGGTCCTTGTACGCCAGCAGCGGTGCGACGGCCGGATGGTCGACCCGCTTGATCACCCACGACCGGGTGCTGGGGAGCTCGAACCCCGCGCGGGCGAAGGCGCGCAGGACCTCGGCGGGGGAGTCGGGGTTGACCGGCCGCCCGAACGCCTCCTCGACCTCGGCCGCGAGCGCGGCGAGCCGCGGGGGCCTGCCGTGTCCGGGCGGGCGCGGCCCGAGCGCCTCGGTGAGCAGGGCGTCGTGCACGTCGGCGCGCCACGGCAGGCCCTCGGCGCGCATCTCCTCGGCGACGATCCCGCCCGCCGACTCCGCCGCGGCGAGCGTGCGGAGCCGGGGACCGGCGGCGAGTCGCCGCAGCTGGGCGGCGTGCACCGCGACGACCGCGGCCAGGGTCGCGGCCGGGTCGGGCTCGGCACGACGGAAGAGGGCCGGCGGCTCGTCGGCGGACTCCTCGGGCTCCTCGTCGGGCGGGACGGGCTCGCCGGCCAGCCGGGCGGCCGCCGCGGCCAGGCCGTGGGGCGCGCCGAGGGCCCCGTCGGCGCCGACGAGCAGGCCCTCGACCAGCTCGACGTCGTGCGCACGCTCCGCGCGCACGCCCGCGGCCAGCAGGGTCCGGTACGTGCGGGCGTTGCGCCACACCGCCCGGTGCCCGCCGAGGTCGAGCTCCTGCACGGGAACGGCCCGGACGGCGTCGACGGGCGCGCCCGCCGCGTCGAGCGGGTGCACCAGCGCCACACCGCGCTCGGCGTCGACGTGCACCGCGAGCCGGGCGGCCCGCACGGCCACCTCCACGGACCCGGCGGCCACGCGACCCGAGGCGCTCACCGCAGCGCCGGATCCGGGCGCGGCACCGCCGGGCCGCCCCGCCCGAGCCGGCCGAGCCGGTGCACGGGCATCCCCGCCAGCAGCCCGCGCGCGGCGATCCCGCGGATCTCCTCGGGACCCACCCCGACCGACGCGAGCACGTCGTTGGCCGCGAGCACCCCGGTCATCGCGGCGCGCTCCATCAATCCCGAGGGGTAAGGGCACTCCACGAAGTCCCCGGCGACCCGCACGCCCGGCGCGTCGGTGACGACGCCCGGCCGGGTGCCCGCGGTGCCGGGCGGGAACGCGGGTGCGGTGGCCTCGAGCCGTTCCTGCAGGTGGAGGACACCGGCCTCGGCGGTCTCCGGCCACAGCGCCGCCAGCTCCGCCCGCATCCGCGTGGTGGCGCCGGTGATCTCCGGCGCGCGGCAGGCGTAGGAGTGCAGCTCCACGACGGACCCGCCGGTGCGCGCGGCCCACCGCGCCGAGTCGCCCTCCAGCCGGGAGTACACGGTGACGGAGTCGAGCGTGGCCTCGCCGGACACCGCGCTGAACACCGCCCGCTCCGGCCGCACGTCCCGGTCCAGCCACAGCCGCGTGACCGCGAACGGCGGGGCGACCGCCACCGCGGCGGCCCGCCGCGCGAGGTCCGGGGCGATCGGCGACTCCGCCAGCAGCGTCCGCAACGCCCCGGGGTCGAGGGCCAGCACCACGTGCTCGGCCTCCACCGGCCCCGCCGCACCATGGACCCGCCAGGCCCGCCCCGCGCGCTCGAGCGAGGTCACCCGCGCCCCGGTCCGGATCTCGGCCCCGAGCCCGCGGAGGTGAGCCGCCAGCGGCACCCAGATCGCCGTGAGGTGGTCCTCGGCGGGCGCGTCGAAGCCGATGCCCGCCGGGTTGCCCAGGAAGTAGTAGTGGAACATCGCCACCAGCTCGGCGGCCGACAGCCCGCCCTGGTCGCAGAAGAAGGACCGGGCGAACGCCTCGAAGAGCATCTGCCGGGCCCGCTCCGACACCCCGAGCCGCGCGAGGAACTCGCCCGCGCTCAGGTCGTCGAACCGCGCGGCGGTCGCGGACGGGTCGTGCGCCAGCAGGGCGAACCCGAGGGCGGCGTCGGCCCCCGCGATCTCCCGCAGCCGCAGGCTGGGGGAGCGGGCGAACAGCGCGAGCAGGTTGAACGGCGGGGCGGCCGGCAGGTTCCCCAGGTCCTCGGCGGGCCAGCGGCGCGAGATCACCGGGTAGCCCTCGACCGGGCGCAGGAAGCCGAGCTCCGGGTCGATCCGGCGCAGTATCGCGCGCCAGGTGTCGTAATGCCGGAAGAAGGCGTGGAACCCGTGCTCGACGACCTGCTCCGACCCGTCCGGCAGGGTGTGCGGCCAGGCGCCGAGCCGCCCGCCCAGCGTGGGCGCGGCCTCCAGCAGCGTGACCGCCACCCCCCGCTCGGCGAGCACCACGGCCGCGCTCGTGCCCGCGATCCCGCCGCCGACGACGACCGCGCGCGTGCCGGGCCGCACCCGGCGGGGCAGGTCGGGCCGGGCGGGGACGAGGACCTGCGGCCGCCGGCGCCAGGGGAGGGTGCGACTCACGCCCCGAAGATTCACACCCGGAAGCCTACGGAGGGCCCCCGACAGGAATGCGGCGCACGGGCACCCGGGTTGCGCCGAGGGGGAGCACCCCCGGACGGACCACACGAGGAGGCACGCATGTCGGTGGACCTGGGCCGCTACGGGATCTGGCTGCGCCGCGACCAGCTCACGGGAGAGCTCGCCGCGGAGATCGAGGCGCTCGGCTACGGCGCGATCTGGATCGGCGGCTCCCCGCCCGCCGACCTGGCGCTGCCCGAGGAGCTGCTGGCGGCGACCACGCGGATCGCGATCGCGACCGGCATCGTCAACATCTGGCAGGCGCCGGCACCCGAGCTCGCGGAGTCGTACCACCGCATCGGGAAGACGTACCCCGGCCGCTTCCTGCTCGGCGTCGGGATCGGGCACCCCGAGGCCGTCCGGGAGTACCGCTCGCCGTACGACACGATCGTCGGCTACCTCGACGAGCTCGACGCCGCCGGTGTCCCGGTCGAGGGCCGCGCCCTGGCCGCGCTGGGCCCGAAGGTGCTGCGCCTGTCGGGGGAGCGCACCGCCGGGGCCGCCCCGTACCTGACCACGCCGAGGCACACCGCCGAGGCCCGCGAGATCCTCGGCGACGGCCCGCTGCTCGCCCCGGAGCACAAGGTCGTCCTGTCCACCGACCCGGAGTACGCCCGCACCGTCGGCCGGCCGAAGGTCCGCGACCCGTACCTGCGGCTGTCGAACTACCGCCGCAACCTGCTGCGCACCGGGTTCACCGAGGAGGACCTCGACACCGCGAGCGACCGCACGATCGACGCGCTCGTCCTGCACGGCGACGCCGCCGCCGTCGCCGCCGGGCTGAACGCGCACCTCGAGGCGGGCGCCGACCACGTCGCCGCCCAGATCCTCACCGCCTCCGGCACACCGGACGACGAGTACCGCGCCGCCCTGCGCGCGCTCGCCACGGAGCTCGGTCTGAGCCGAACCTGACGTGAGCGGGGCGATCACCGCGGTGGGAGACTTCGTCCCGTGCGCGGGCGGGCGTGGATCGGGGAGCTGCGCACCTGGGTGACGGGCGTGGACCCCGGGCTGGGCCGGCTGCGCCTGGCCGGGGTGGCGACGGCGGCCATGGTGCTCGCCGTCGCCCTCATGTCCGTCGTCCGCGCAGTCACCGGTCAGCCCGTCACCGTCGTCGTGTTCGCGGCGGTGCTGGCGATGGTCAGCAACCTGTCGGTGAACGAGCCGGAGCTCGGCCGGCGCCGCGTCACCACCGCGCTGATGGTGCTGCCCGCTGCTGTGGCGACCGTCCTCGGCACCCTGCTGGCCGAGCACCGGCTCGTCTCGGACACGGTGTTCGTGCTGGTCATGATGGTGGCGGTGTGGATCCGCCGGTACGGCCCGCGCGGGATGGCGCTCGGCATGGCGATGTTCATGCCCTACTTCTTCACCCAGTTCCTGCAGGCGAAGCCGGAGCAGCTGCCCACCCTGCTGGCGGCCGTGGGCGTCGGCTTCGGGTCGACGCTGCTGCTGCGGGGTTTCGTGTTCGCCGAGAAGCCGGAGAAGGTGCTCGACGACCTGCTCCGCGCGGTCCGGGCGCACGTGCACGCCCTCTGCCTGGCCGTGATCGACGTCCTCGAGGCGCCCGCGGACGACAAGAAGGACATCGACGCCGCGCTGCGGGACCTGCACCGCCGCCGCACCCGGCTGAACGACACGGTGCTGCTGGTCGTCGACCGGATCGAGCAGCTGCGCGACGAGCGGGAGGACCCCGACGAGGAGGCCGGCGAGGACGACCCCCGGCGCGCGCTGTCCCTCGCCGTCGCCGACCTGGAGCTGGCGGCCGAGCGGCTCGCGGTCTCGACCCGCCGGCTGGCCGACGACCCCGAGCGGCCGGGCGCGCTCGAGCCCGAGGTGCGGGAGGCGCTGCTCGACGGCGTGCGCGGGCTCGCCTCGGCCACCGCGACCGGGGCGCCGGAGGCGATGCGCGGGGCGGTCCTCGCCGGGGCGCGGCGCAGCGTCGAGGAGCTCGCCGAGGAACACAGCGGTGCGCGGCCCCGCGAGCAGCGGGTGGCGTTCGCGGTCATCCGGCTGGCCGACGCGCTGGAGGGCGGCGAGAGCGCCCTCCCCGCGCCGATCACGCTGGCCGAGCAGAGCGAGGAGCCCGCCGACGAGGAGGAGATCCCGGGCCGGCCCGTCGACCGGATCGCGCTGTCCACCCGGCAGGCCGTGCAGGTCGGGGTGGCGACCAGCCTCGCCATCGTGGCCGGTGAGCTGATCTCCCCGTCCCGCTGGTACTGGGCGGTGATCGCGGCGTTCGTCGTCTTCGCGGGCACGGCGAGCCGCGGGGACGTCCTCGCCCGCGGCTGGCAGCGGCTGATCGGGACCGTCGGCGGGGTCGTCGCGGGGATGCTGCTGGCCTTCGCCGTCGGCGGCCGGGCCGTACCGACGCTGATCCTGCTGGCCGCGTGCGTGTTCCTCGCGCTCTACCTGTTCCGGATCTCCGTCGGGCTGCTCGCCTTCTGGATCACCGCGGTGCTCGCCCTGCTCTACGGCCTGATCGGGCAGTTCTCGGTCGAGACGCTCGTGCTGCGGGTGATCGAGACGGCGGTCGGCGGCGCGCTCGGCGCCCTGGCCGCGCTCGTCATCCTGCCCAAGCACACCCGGGTCGCGTTCCGCGAGGCGCTCGACGACACCGTGCTCGCCCTCGACGAGGCCCTCGAGGCCACGGTCGACCGGCTGACCGGGCGCCCGCCCACCGGCCTGCCGGTCGAGCTCGCCCGTATCGCCGACGAGAAGCTCGGCACGCTGCGGCAGCGGGCGAAGCCGCTGGACAACCCGCTGCCGCGCCGCCACGGCCGGGGCAGCTACCAGCGCGCCCTGCGGGTACTGACGGCCGTGGACCACTACACCCGCGCGCTCGCGCGGCTGTCGGACCGGATCGTCGTCCCGGGGTGGGCGCCGACGCTCGACCCCGCCGTCGAGCGGATCCGGGCCAACATCGCCGGCCTCGGCGAGCTGCTGCGGCCCGGCGGGCCGGCCGGGACGGACGGGATCGTGTCGGCCGAGGACCTCGTCGACGAGGCCGAGGCGTGGGCCTCGCGCTGCGACGACCCCGGGCTGCGCCGGGACCTGCTCACGGCGGTCCGGCCGCTGCGGCGGATCGACCAGGTCGTCGTCGGGTTCGCGGGGGACCTGGCGGGCGGGCCCGCGCGGGCTCAGGAACCCGCGGAGTCGCGCGGGTAGGCCTGCGGGGCCGAGATCCCGCAGTGCGCGCAGCGCTCGAGCGGGATCCGCTCCAACGGCGGCCCGAGGGGCTCGGCCTGCGGTTCCGGCTCCACGCGCAGCCGGCTGCGGATCGTCAGCGCCGAGACGAGCCCACCCAGCACCAGCAGTGCCGCCCCGATCAGCAGCGCCGTGTGGAACCCCGCGTTGAAGGCCACGGGGTCGGAGTAGTCGGCGTTGCCGATGCCGGCCACCCCGGGGATCACGGCGACGGCGAGCAGCCCGGCGGCGCGGGCCACCGCGTTGTTCACCCCGGACGCGGCCCCCGCGTAACGGTCGGGCGCGGCGTCGAGCACGGTCGCGGTGAGCGGGGCGACGGTGAGCGTGAGGCCCGCGGCGAAGACCAGCACCGCGGGCAGCACGTCGAACAGCCAGGACGCCGCCGGCCCGATGCGCATCATGAGCAGCAGCCCGCAGGCGGCGAGGATCGGCCCGACGGTCATCGGGATCCGCGGCCCGATCCGCTCGGCGAGCGCCCCGGACCGCGACGAGAACAGCAGCATGACGACGGTGACGGGCAGCAGCCCGGCGCCCGCGAGGATCGGGGGGAACCCGGCCACGATCTGCAGCTGCAGCACCAGCAGCAGGAACACCGCCCCGAGGGCGGCGTACACGAGCAGGGTCACGACGTTGGCCGCCGTGAAGACCCGGTCCTCGAACAGCACCGGCGGCACGAGCGGGTGCCGGGAGCGTCGCTCCACCAGCACGAACACCAGCAGCGCCCCGATCCCGACGGCCAGCGCGGTCCACACCGCGGCCGACTGCACCCCGGCGCCCAGCTGGGTGAGCGACCAGGTCAGGCCCGCGAGCCCGGCCACCGCCAGCGCCGTGCCGGAGAGGTCCAGCCCGGGCGCCGCCGCCACGTCCCGGCTCTCCGGCACGTGGCGCAGCGCCACCGTCACGACGACGACCGCCAGCGGGAGGTTGAGCAGGAACACCGCGCGCCAGGTCCACTCCACGAGCCAGCCGCCGAGGAACGGCCCGACCGCGCCGGCGATGCCGCCGAGCCCGGACCACGCCCCCACGGCGGCCGCCCGGTCCTTGCCGTGGAACGACGCGGAGATGATCGCGAGGCTGCCCGGGGTGAGCAGCGCCCCGCCGACCCCCTGCAGCGCCCGCGCCGCCACCAGGGTCTCGATGTTCGGGGCGAGCCCGCAGGCCAGGGAGGCCAGCGCGAACCACACGACACCGATCACGAAGATCCGGCGCCGCCCGTAGCGGTCGCCGAGGGACCCGCCGAGCAGGATCAGCGAGGCCAGGCTGAGGGTGTAGGCGTTGACGGTCCACTGCAGCCCGGTGAAGCCCGCGTCGAGGTCCTCGCCGATGTGCGCGAGGGCCACGTTGACCACCGTGCCGTCGAGCATCGCGAGGCTGGAGCCGAGGACGGTCGTGAGCAGCACCCAGCGCCCGGCCCGAGTCCCCATCCGCAGCACGTGCTCCGCCATGGGCCGGACCCTAGCCCGGGGGACCGCACCCGCACCTCGTAATCTCGGCCGGTCGGTCGGCGGGCGAGGGAGAGTGTGGACGTGGCGGTCAACGTGACGGTCGGGGCGGACCGGGTCGGCGTGCTCGAGCTGGACCGGCCGGAGCGGCGCAACGCGCTCAACGTCGAGACCTGCGGGCGGATCGTGGCCGCCGCCGAGGAGCTGCGGGCGGCCGCGGTCCGGGCGGTCGTGGTCACCGGGACCGGCACCAGCTTCTGCTCCGGCGCCGACTTCGGCGAGGTCTACGGCGAGGGCTTCCGGGACGCGCTGCACGCCGCCCTCGGGGCCGTGCACTCCCTGCCGGTGCCCGTGGTCGCCGCCGTCAACGGTCCGGCGATCGGGGCCGGCACGCAGCTCGCCATCGCCTGCGACCTGCGCGTCGCCGCCGAGGGCGCGGTCTTCGCGCTGCCCACGGCGCGGCTCGGGCTGGCCGTCAACCCGTGGACGATCCGCCGGCTCGCGCAGGTCGCGGGCGGTGCCACGGCCCGCGCGCTCCTGCTCGCCTGCGACACCGTCGGCGCCGAGCTGGCCCTGAACCGCGGCCTCGTCGACCGCCTCGGCACCGTCGACGACGCCCGGGCCCTCGCCGCGGAGCTCGCCGGCCTCGCGCCCCTCACCCTGGCCTACAACAAGCTCGTGCTCGACCGCGTCGAGCTGGGTGAGGAGGACCCCCTCCTCACCGACGCCTTCGAGGGCTGCTGGCGCAGCGCGGACCTCGAGGAGGGCCGGACGGCGCGGTCGGAGAAGCGGGTGCCGGCGTACGAGGGCCGCTGACGCTGGGCCATCCGCCACCATCACTGGTCCGTTCGGTCTTGTTCGACCACTCCGGGTAGCCGAATCGGCCGGGTGGTCGTGAGGGTGATGTCTCCGTCTCACCCGAAGGTCTCGATGTCGACGGATCGTCACCTCGGCGCGGCCCCGGCCGTCACCCGCCCCGGCGCCCGGTCGTTGAGCAGGGAAGGACGTGCGGCAGGTGAGGTGAGGATGGTCCGGCAGGACGGACGGCGGGCAGCCGGGCGGGCGCGCCCCGCGGCGGTGAGCGGCGCCGTGGTGGCGGGGGTGGTCGCCCTCGTGGTCGGACTCGTCGGCTTCGGGCCCGCGGCGGCCCGGCCGGACGCCCGCCCGGCGGTGCCCTCGCTGGGTGGCCTGCTCGACCCGTCGCCCACGTCGGACGCCGAGGAGAGCGAGCCGGCCGAGGGCACGCACGAGGACGCGACCACGGCGCCGGACCCGGGATCGGGCACCGACGAGGCCGCGGACACCGCGAGCACCGGGGGCGCTGCGGACACCGGCACCGGTGCGCCGGCCCGGCTGGGCGCGGCGGCCCCGGCCGCGTCGTCGGGCTCGTCCGGCGCCCGCGGCGAGGCCCCCACGGCCTACCCGAACGGCGTCGCCGGCACCCCGTGCACGGCGACGGCCCGAGCCAGCGTCGACGTGGCCGGCCGCAAGGCGTGGCTGATGGACGGCGGCACGGTCGTCCGCGGTCCGGTGCAGGTGCAGACCGGCGACCAGGAGGACCCGACCCCGGTCGGCACCTTCTCGGTGCAGTGGAAGGCCGAGCAGTACACGAGCCGCGAGTACCTGGTGCAGATGCCGTACTCGGTGTTCTTCGCCCCCGGTGGCATCGCCTTCCACCAGGGCCGGCAGGACACGCCGTCGGCCGGCTGCGTGAAACTCCTCGAGGCCGACGCGAAGGCCTTCTTCACCCACCTCCAGGTCGGCGACGAGGTACAGGTCACGTGAAGGACACCCTAAGTGCTGGCGCCGGTCGGCTTCTACGTCGAGTAGAATCGATCCTGTGCCGAGCCTGGGTGAGTTGGAACGTGCGGTCATGGAGGTCCTCTGGGCCGCAGCCCACGAAGGACGGGGCGCGCTGACCGCCCGCGATGTGCAGGAGGCGCTCGCCGATCGCGAGCTCGCCACCACGACCGTGCTCACGGTGCTGGGCCGCCTCGAGCGCAAACAGCTCGTCGTCCGCACGCGGGACGGGCGGGCGCACCACTACCGCGCCACGGCGAGCCGCGAGGACCACGTCGCCGAGCTGATGAACGACGCGCTCGACGGCGCCCCGGACCGCGGGGCCGCCCTCGCCCGCTTCCTCGGCTCGATCCCGGACGAGGAGCGGCGCAAGTTGCGGGACCTGCTCGACTAGTCCCGCCCGGTCTCCCGGACAATGGGCCGATGGCGCTCGCGGCGCTCGGCCTCCTGGTGCTCGGTGTCCTCCTCGCCGAGCCGGTCAGCCGTGCCTTCGCCCGGGCGCGCTGGACCCGGCGCGACCCCGTGGGCGCGCTGCTCGTGTGGCAGGCGATCGGCCTGGCCGGCGGGCTCTCGCTCGTCGGGTCGGGGGTCGTCTACGGGCTGTCCCCCCTCGGCGACTCCCTCCCGACGGCCGTCGGCACGCTGTTCACGGAGTGGAACGAAGGCCACTGGCCGGACCGGCTCGACGCCGTCCACCTGATCGCGATGATCGTCGCGCTCGGCGTGGGCGCGCGGCTGGTGTGGGTGCTGGGCACGATGTACCTGCGCACCGTCCGCGCCCGCCGGCGGCACCGGGACCTGCTCGACGTGCTGGCCACGCCCTGGCCGGACTCGCCCGGTACTCGGGTGCTCGATCATCCCCAGCCCGTCGCCTACTGCCTGCCCGGGCGCAGCTCCCGGCTCGTGGTCTCGGCCGGGGTCCTGGAGGCCCTGTCGCCGGAGGAGGTGTGGGCGGTCCTCGCCCACGAGAAGTCGCACCTGCGGGAGCGGCACGACCTGGTGGTCCTGCCCTTCGTCGCCTGGGGCGCCACGGCCCCGTTCGTGCGCGGGATGGTCTGCGCCCAGGTCGCGGTGGCCGAGCTGATCGAGATGCGGGCGGACGACGTGGCGGCCTGCCGCTCCGAGCCGCACGAGCTCGTCGGGGCGCTCAAGACGGTCGGCGGCTCCGCCCCCGCCGCGGCGCTCAGCTCCTTCACCGACGCCCTCGACGCCCGCATCGAGCGCATCACCGCCCACCCCTGCCCACTGCCCTGGTACTCCCGCATGGCCGTCCGGCTCGGGGCACTCGCGTTGGTGGCGGTCCCGACGGTGCTGCTCCTCCTGTGAGTGCCGACTGCCCCTAGAGCAGCACTCGGCGCTCACGACCCCGTCTGACCTGCGCAGACGCTGAACTCTGCGCGACCGGTGGCCGGAAGCCCGGCCACAGGTCCTCGCGATGTCAGAGCGGCTTGATGTTGACGTTCCGGTGGAAGATGTTGCCCGGGTCGTACTGCGCCTTGATCCGGGCCAGTCGCTCCAGCTTCGCCTCGCCGTAGGACGCTCGCATGCGGTCCAGGTCGTCCACGGCCAACGCGTTGACGTAGGTCGCGTCGCCCATGCTCAGCGGCCGGATCGCCTCGAAGAACTCCCGCGCCCACGCCCGATCGGCGACGAACAGCTCGGGCGTGGCAGACGTGGCGATGATGAAGAACCCGTACCTGGCGCTGCGACCGCCGCCGAACGCCGTCTCCCTCTCTCCGAGCGCGCAGTACTCCTCGTCCAACCGGTACATCAGGACGAACGACAGCGGCGAGCTCTTGTGCGGCAACCTCTCCACGATGACCGAGATGGCGTCCTCGGTGAGGTTCTCGAGGTAGAGGCTCTTCTCGTAGTTGTACTGGCCCCACCCGGCAGCCTCGTCGAACAACTGCTGCAGCGCGGTGTACGGCATCGGGGTCACGAACTCGAAGAGAGGCGGAAGCTCCTCGCACACCTGGGCCACCAGCTCGGCGTGCTCCTCTTCGCCCCCGAACCCGGCGATCATCAACACGTAGCCGGGCTGCAGTCGGTACTGCTCGGGCACGAACTCCTCCGGAGGGGCATGCACTCCGCCGGGCATGATGTACAGGTCGCGCGGAAGGTTCCCGTTCAGCCGCTGAGCAAGCCGCAGCACCTCGGCGCCCTGCTCCAGGCCCCAGAACAGGAGCCCGAAGTGAATCGTCGGTCCGACCTCGTGCAGTCGGAACTCGAACCGGGTGACGACTCCGAAGTTGCCGCCCCCGCCGCGGAGCGCCCAGTACAGCTCGGAGTTCTCGTCCTCCGAGGCACGCACCACGTGACCGTCGGCGGTCACCACCTGAGCGGACAGCAGGTTGTCGCTGGTGAGCCCGCCCAGCCGGGTCAGCCAGCCCAGTCCTCCACCGAGCGCCAGGCCGCCGATGCCGGTGTGGCTCACGATGCCGGTCGGCAGAGCCAAGCCGTGTTCCTGGGTGGCGGAGTCGACATCGGCGAGCAACGCCCCTCCGCCGACCGTCGCCCGTCTGCGCGGGGCGTCGACGCTGACCTCGTCGAGCGGGCTCAGGTCGATCACCAGCCCGTCGTCGACGGACGACAGGCCCGGGAAGCTGTGCGCCCCGCCCCGGACGGCGATCTCCAGGCCCTGCTCTCGCGCGAACCTCACGGCGGCTGCCACGTCGGCGGCCGAGGCGCACCGCGCCACGACCGCGGGCCGCAGGTCGTGGTCGGCGTTCCAGATCTTGCGCACCTCGTCGTAGTCCGGCGAGGTCGGGTCGAACACCGGTCCGGTCATCGCCGACCTCAGCTCGCCCAGCTCCACACTCCGCGTCATCGAGACCCTCCCCGCCCGCGGCTCCAACCGGCGGCACCCCGCCGCGCCAGACGCCCGGCGCGACCCGATGTCCCGTCGGCCCACGACGCCCAGCCTCCCGCGCCGGCCCAGTGGGCTCCTCATGCCGCCGTCACGCAATACGCAGAACACGCACCCCTGAGACCGCTCCCGCAACGACGCTGGTCGGCTTCGCTCAGTGACAAGACCCGGTCCCCACCCGGTGAGATCGTCGTCAACCTGCGTTTGGGAACCACCGACGGCGTGTTCGTGCAGACCACGGACAGCGCGGGAGCGAGTGCGGCCCGCTCCTCCTGCTCGTGGCGGTGCCGTGACGCACGCCTGGAGAGTCCGTACGTACTCCTCCGTATTGCGTGGGCGACCGAGCGCGGCGAGCCTTGCCCTCTGCCGCCGCCGAGGGTCAGTCGGGTGGGTGCATGAACATGTCGTCGGACCCTGCCGTCCACAGCACGAGGGCTCGCGCGGCCCTCGACGATCCGGTGGCCCGTGAGCTGTTGTCGTCCAGGATCCCGGCCCGCCCGAGTACGCGAAGGCCGCCGAACGATATTTCGGCCCGGATCAAGGCGCGGCGTGGGTGAGCCGGTTCCCGCCCGAGGTCGAGATGTGGCGCATCGCGGTCGCACCCGAGCAGGTGCGCATCCTGGACTTCCGCACCCGCTTCCCGAGCGCGATGCCGATCTGATCCCGCCCCGATCCGCGCGACGGGACCCCTCCTGAACAGCGGAAACGCCGAAACGTTGCGCGGTAATCATGACGCGGGCGTAGCGTGGAGGACGTGCCGTTCACCGCACCTTCCGATCTTCCCCGCACCCTCGGCGCCCTCCGTGCCTCCGGGCACCAGCTCAAGGGCGTCAAGACCGAGATCCGCGACAACCTCCTCGCCGCCCTCCGCGAGGGCCGCGACCCCTGGCCGGGGATCGTCGGCTTCGAGTCCACCGTGCTCCCGCAGCTGGAGCGCGCCCTGATCGCCGGCCACGACGTCGTGCTGCTCGGCGAGCGCGGCCAGGGCAAGACCCGCCTGCTCCGGTCCATCGCCAACCTGCTCGACGAGTGGACCCCCGTCGTCGAGGGCTCCGAGCTCGGCGAGCACCCGTACGAGCCCATCGCGCCCGGGACCGTCCGGCGCGCGGCCGAGCTGGGCGACGACCTGCCCGTCGCCTGGGTGCACCGGTCCGAGCGGTACACCGAGAAGCTCGCCACCCCGGACACCGCCGTCGCCGACCTGATCGGCGACGTCGACCCCGTCAAGGTCGCCGAGGGCCGCTCGCTGGGCGACCCGGAGACGATCCACTTCGGCCTCGTGCCGCGGGCGCACCGCGGCGTCGTGGCGATCAACGAGCTGCCCGACCTCGCCGAGCGCATCCAGGTCGCGCTGCTCAACGTCATGGAGGAGCGGGACATCCAGGTCCGCGGCTACACGCTGCGCCTGCCGCTCGACGTGCTCCTCGTGGCGAGCGCGAACCCCGAGGACTACACGAACCGCGGCCGGATCATCACCCCGCTCAAGGACCGCTTCGGCGCGGAGGTGCGCACGCACTACCCGCTCGAGGTGTCCGACGAGGTCGACCTCGTGGTCCAGGAGGCCCACCTGGCCGCGGAGGTGCCGCGGCACCTGATCGAGGTCGTCGCCCGGTTCACCCGGCACCTGCGCGAGTCGAGCGCGGTCGACCAGGGCTCCGGCGTGTCCGCGCGGTTCGCCGTGGCGGCCGCCGAGACCGTCGCCGCCGCCGCCCTGCGCCGCGCGGCGCTGACCGGGGAGGCCCGCGCCTACGCCCGGCCCGTCGACCTCGAGGCCGTGCCCGTCGTGCTCCGCGGCAAGATCGAGTTCGAGTCCGGCGAGGAGGGCCGCGAGGAGGAGATCCTCGAGCACCTGCTGCGCCGGGCCACCGCCGACACCGCCCGGTTCGCGCTGCGCGGGGTCGACCTAGGCGAGCTGGCCGACGAGGTGGCCACCCGCCCGGTCCGCACCGGCGAGCGGGTGCCGGCGGCCGAGGTCGTCGCCAAGCTGCCGACGGTCGACTCACTGACCGAGGTCGCGAAGCGGCTCGGCGCCGAGGGCACCGAGGACCCCGGCCCGATGGCGAGCGCCGCGGAGCTGGCCCTGGAGTACCTGTTCCTCACCCGCAAGCTCGCCAAGGACGAGACCGACGACGGAGAGACGGTCGAATATGGCTGACCGGGCGGGCGGGAGGAGGCGCGCCAGGAGGCTGCGCTACGCGTACGGCCCGTACGCCGGCGGGCCGGACCCGCTCGCCCCGCCGTTCGACATCCGGTCGGCGATGGACCAGATCGGCCGGGACGTCATGGAGGGGTCCTCGCCGCGTCAGGCTCTGCAGGAGCTGCTCCGGAGGGGCCTCGACGGCCGACGCGGGCTCGACGACCTGACCCGCCAGGTCTGGCAGCGTCGCCGGGACCTGCAGCGCGACAACCGGCTCGACGGCACGCTGCAGGAGGTCCGCGAGCTGCTGCAGCGCGCCCTCGACGCCGAGCGGGAGTCGCTGGGCAACGAGGACTCCGACGACGCCCGGTTCCGCGAGATGCAGCTCGACGCGCTGCCCAACGACACCGGCGGCGCCGTCCGCGAGCTCAACGAGTACGACTGGCGGTCCGCCGAGGCCCGGCAGGCCTACGAGGACATCCGCGACCTGCTCGGCCGGGAGATGCTCGACCAGCGCTTCCAGGGCATGAAGCAGGCGATGGAGAACGCGACGCCCGAGGACGTCGAGCGGATCCACGAGATGATGTCGGATCTCAACGACCTGCTCGAGCACCACGCGGCCGGCCAGGACACCACGGACGAGTTCCGCGAGTTCATGCAGAAGCACGGGGACTTCTTCCCCGAGAACCCGCAGAACACGGACGAGCTGGCGGACCTGCTGGCGCAGCGGGCCGCGGCGGCGCAGCGGATGCTCAACTCGATGTCCGCCGAGCAGCGCGCGGAGCTGATGGAGCTGGCGCAGCAGGCCTTCGGCGACCCGCGGCTGGCCCAGCAGATGGCCCGGCTCGACGCCCAGCTGCAGGCCATGCGGCCGGGCGAGGACTGGGAGGGGTCCGGCCGGTTCCGCGGGGAGAACCCGATGGGCATGGGTGAGGCCACCCGCGCGCTCGAGGAGCTCGGGCAGCTCGACTCGCTGGCCGAACAGCTCTCGCAGAGCTACCCGGGCGCCCGGCTCGACGACATCGACCTCGACGCGCTCACCGAGATGCTGGGTGAGCAGGCCGGCGTCGACGCCCGCACGCTGGCCCAGCTGGAGCGCGAGCTGCAGCGGCAGGGCCTGTTCGAGCGGGCCGCCGACGGGTCGCTCCTGCTGTCCCCCAAGGCGCTGCGCCGGCTGGGGCAGTCGATCCTGCGGGACGTCGCCGAGCAGCTCTCCGGCCGCAGCGGGCAGCGGGACACCCGCCGGGCCGGTGCGGCGGGCGACACGACCGGGGCGACCCGGCCGTGGGCCTTCGGCGACACCGAGGCCTGGTCCGTGCCGCGGACGTTGCTCAACGCCCAGCTGCGGCGGGCCGGCGGCGACCCGCGGGCGCTCGACGTCAGTGACGTGGAGATCGTCGAGACCGAGCAGCGCACCCGGGCGGCCGTCGCGTTGTTGGTCGACACGAGTTGGTCGATGGTCGCCGAGGGCCGCTGGGTGCCGATGAAGCGCACGGCGCTGGCCCTGCACCAGCTCATCTCCACCCGGTTCCGCGGGGACGCACTGCAGCTCGTGACCTTCGGGCGGCACGCGCAGTCCGTCGAGCTGGGGGAGCTGGTGGGCCTGGAGGGCGCGTACGCGCAGGGCACCAACCTGCACCACGCCCTGCTGCTGGCCGGGCAGCACCTGCGCAAGAACTCGGACGCCACCCCGGTGGTGCTCGTGGTCACGGACGGCGAGCCGACGGCCCACCTGGAGCCCGACGGCGAGGCCTACTTCGACTACCCGCCCAGCCCCTTCACACTGCGGGCGACGATCGGGGAGCTCGACAAGCTGGCCTCGCTCCAGGCGGCGTTCACGTTCTTCGTGCTGGGCGACGACCCGCGCCTGGCGGTGTTCATGGACGACGTCGCCAAGCGGGTCGGCGGACGGGTGGTCAACCCGACCCTCGACGGCCTCGGCGCCGAGGTGGTGGCCGACTACCTGAAGCGCCGCTCCTGACCCCTGTGAGTGGCAATAGTCGCTCTGGCGACTATTGCCACTCACGGTGTGCGGAGGGTGCCCGCGCTGTCCAGGATCGCCCCGGCCAGGGCCTCGGCCGGGGCGGTGAGGCTGCGACGGCCGGTCTGCAGGGTGAAGTCGAACTCGCCGAGGCGCGGCAGGCCGGAGACCGGTGCGAGGCCGCTGGGAAGCAGCGTCTCCGCATGCGCGACGACGCCGAGCCCGGCCAGCGCGGCCGCCCGCAGACCGGAGAGCGATCCGCTGGTGCAGGCCATGCGCCACGGCCGTCCGGCGGCCTCCAGCGCCGCGATCGCGGCGGCCCGGGACAGGCTGGGCGGCGGGTAGCTGACCAGGGGGATCGCGTCGTCGTCGGGCCGATAGCCGGGGGCGGCCACCCAGACGAACCGGTCGTGCCAGACCGGCGTGCCGCCCGTCCGGCCGGGGGAGCGCTTGGCGAACAGCAGGTCGAGCTCGCCGCGGTCGAGCTCGGCCTCCAGCGTCTCGCTGAGCCCGACCGTGAGCTCCAGGTCGACCTCGGGATGTCGACGTCGGAACCCGGCGAGAATCGTCGGCAGCCGGGTGAGCACGAGGTCCTCGGAGACCCCGAACCGCAGCCGGCCCCGCACCCGTGCGCCGCGGAAGTGCGCCAGGGCCCGCTCACCGGTGTCGAGGATCGTGGTGGCGAACTCGAGCATCGCCTCGCCGTCGGGCGTGAGGGCGACGGTGTGGGTGTCGCGGGCGAGCAGGGTGCGGCCCACCTCGGCCTCGAGCTTGCGGACGTGCTGGCTCACCGTCGACTGCCGGACGGCGAGCCGGTCCGCGGCGCGGGTGAAGCTCAACGTGCGCGCGACCGCGACGAACGAGCGCAGGAGCACCGGGTCCAGCATCCGGTCATCGTAGGACGTGATGACAGACAGAGCGGTGTGCGTGTTTCCGCATGAGCGCTCGTGTCCGAGGATGGACGGGTGCTGCAGCGGCTCAAGGGCCTCCGGGTCGACACCTTCCTCGTGCTGATCCTCCTCACGGTGGGGATCGCGGCGCTGCTGCCCGCCCGCGGAGCCGTCGCGACCGGCGTCGGGCACGCGACGACCGTGGCCATCGGCCTGCTGTTCTTCCTCTACGGCGCGCGCCTGTCCACCCGTGAGGCGATCGAGGGGCTCAAGCACTGGCGGCTGCACGGCACCGTCGTGCTGGCGACCTTCGTGCTCTTCCCGCTGCTCGGGCTGGCGATCCAGCTCGTCCCGTCCGCGGTGCTGCCCACCGAGCTGAAGCTGGGCGTGCTGTTCCTGTGCTGCCTGCCGTCGACGGTGCAGTCGTCGATCGCGTTCACCTCGGTGGCGCGCGGCAACGTGCCGGCGGCGATCTGCGCGGCCTCCCTGTCCAACCTGCTCGGCATCGTGATCACCCCGCTGCTCACCGGCCTGCTGCTGTCGGGGCTGTCGGCGGGGCAGGAAGGTATCTCCGGCGGCGCGATCGTCGACGTCGCCCTGCAGCTGCTCGCGCCGTTCGTGCTCGGCCAGCTCCTGCGCCGCTGGATCGGCGGCTGGGTCACCCGGAACAAGAAGTACCTGCAGGTCGTCGACCGCGGCTCGATCCTGCTGGTCGTCTACGCGGCGTTCAGCGAGGGCATGGTCGAGGGGATCTGGGGGCGGCTGTCCCCGGTGGCGCTGGGGGCACTCCTCGCGACGTGCGTGGTGCTGCTCGGCGTCGTCCTGGCGATCACCTGGTTCGCTCCGCGCCGGTTCCCGCACGCCGACCGGATCACGATCCTGTTCTGCGGGTCGAAGAAGAGCCTGGCCAGCGGGCTGCCGATGGCGGGCGTGCTGTTCGCGGGCCCGCAGGTCGGCCTGCTCGTGCTGCCGCTGATGCTGTTCCACCAGATCCAGCTGATGGCCTGCGCCGCGATCGCCGGCCGGCTGGCCCGCCGCGCGGCGGAGCCGGCCGCCGCGCCCGTCCCCGCCTGATCTCGCGAGTCGCCATCCCGGGGGAGCGGGAATGTGTGGTTCGGTGACGCGAGAGTGCCGGCTCGCGGGGGAGGGGAGCGGCATGTGGACCTGTGAGCGCTGCGGGGCGACGGTCGAGCCCGGCGATCCCGACCGCCTGACCTGGAGCGTCGAGCGGGATCGCGACGGACGGGAGAGTGCGCTCTGCCCGGCCTGCGCCCGCGCGCACGTCCGGGACATCGAGGCGCGGCTGCCGCGGGACTGGTGGTGACGGCCGTCAGCCGGTGCGCGCCGCGAGCCGGGTCACCGTCGCCTCGTCCGGGGCCGCCCGGCGCATCCGCGGGTCGAGCGCGAGGCCCACGGCGAGCACCGTCCAGAGCGCGCCGGTGAGCAGGTCCATCCGGGCGGCGTCGGCGCCGGTGAGGCCGAGCACGGCGTAGCCGACGGTCCCCTGCAGGACGTGGAAGACGAGGGTGAGCAGCACGCTGCCGCGCGCCCGGTCGAACAGCCACACATACACGACCGTGATCACGACGGTCACCGGCAGGCCGACCGGGGCCAGCTGCCCGGTGACGACCAGGGGCAGGTGCCACAGCGCCACGATCGGCCCGAGGACCAGCGCGGCCGTGAGCGGCGTCCGCGTGACCTGCAGCCACGGCAGGGCGTAGCCGCGGAACCCGGGCTCCTCGCCCATCGGCCCGTCGAGCGGGTTGACGAGCCGGACGGCGGCCACGAGCGCCAGGTCACCCCAGGCGATCCGGGCGAGGTCGGGCGCGGGTGCACCCCAGACGGCGATGTTCAGCGCCACGGCCACCGCGAGGACGAGCAGCGGGACGACGATCGCGAAGGCCCAGGGCCCGGCGCCGACCCGCCACCGGACGAGCCGCGCGCCCAGGTCCCGGTAGCCCGCGCGGCCGTCGGCGATCCCGGCCACGATCAGCGCCGCGAGCAGCGGGCCGCAGCTCCAGTGCGCCACCGGGGCGAGGCCGACCGCCTGCAACGGCCAGGCCCACCACGAGAGTACGAAGGTGAGCAGGAAGAACGCGACGAGGCGATGCCGGCGCACCAGGGCGGTCATGAGCCCCACGGTCCGCCCGTCCGGTCCGGGCCGGCATCGCCCTACGCGGGCGGTGCCACGGGCGCCCCGCGCCGGTAGACCTCGCGCACCTCCAGTTCGGGCGACAGCACGACGACGTCCGCCCGGCAGCCCGGTTCCAGCACGCCGACCGGGAGCCCGAGGGTCGCCGCGGGCGTCGACGCCGTCATCGCCACGGCCCTGACCAGGCCCGACGCCCGGTCGGGCGCGTTCTCGACGATGCACCGGAACAGGGCGTCGCCGGTGGCCGTGCTGCCCGCGATCGAGCCGCGCCCGGCCAGCCGGGCGACCCCGCCGTCGACCCGGACGTCGAGCTCGCCGAGCCGGTAGCGGCCGTCGGGCATGCCCGCGGCGACCATCGCGTCGCTCACCGCCGCCACCCGCGACGGGCCGGCCGAGGCCAGCACCAGGTCCCACAGCGCGGGGTGCACGTGCAGCCCGTCGGTGACCAGCTCGACCGTCACCCGCGGGTCGCCGAGCAGGGCGGCGGCGGGCCCGGGCTCGCGGTGGTGCAGCGGGGCCATCGCGTTGAACAGGTGCGTGCCGACCCGCGCCCCGGCCTCGATCGCGGCCCGGACCAGCGCGTACCCGGCGTCGGTGTGGCCGACGGCGGCGAGGGCGCCCGAGCCCGCCACCCGCCGCACGGCGTCGAGCCCACCCTCCCGCTCGGGCGCCAGCGTGACCATCCGGACCACGCCGGTGCCCAGCAGGGCGTCGAGCTCGGCGGGATCGGGGTCGCGCAGCAGGGCCGGGTCGTGGGCACCGCACCGGCCCTCGGCGAGCCACGGCCCCTCGAGGTGCACGCCGGCGATCTCGCCCTCCTGCACCAGCCCGGCGAGGGCCGCCACCGCCCGGCGCAGCACCTCCGGCGTGGCCGTGACCAGCGACGCGAGCGTGGTGGTGGTGCCGTGGGCGCGGTGGAAGGCCACCGCGCGGGCGGCCTCCTCCGGGTCCCCGGTCGTGTAGGCGGCCCCGCCGCCACCGTGGACGTGCAGGTCCACGAACCCCGGCACGACGACGGCGGCGCCCAGCTCGCGGTCCGCGGGCCGCGGCGGGCGGCCGATCCCCGTCGCCACGATCCGCTCGCCCGCGATGCCGATCCACCCGGGCCCGCACGATCCGGGCAGGACGACGGTGTCGGCGGCGAGGACGGCGACATCGCTGCTCACCAAGGGTCGTGCGTGGCAAGTGCTGCTAGAGCGGCAGTTGCCGCTCACGGGGTCGGGGGTCACAGGGTCTCCGTCACCTTCCGCAGGCCCCTGGGTGCGTCGGGGTCGCCGCCGCGGTCGACGGCGACGTGCCGGGCCAGCAGTTGGAAGGGCAGGATCTCCAGCAGCGGGGCGAGGGCGTCGGAGGTCTCCGGGAGCCGGATCCCTGCGGCCGCGCTCCCGACCGTCAGGACGTCGGCGCGGCGCTCGGCGAGGGCGTCGAGCACCGGGCGGAAGGCCTCGCCGCCCCGGCCCGCGGACACCACGGTCAGCACCGGGACCCGCGGCTCCACCAGCGCGAGCGGGCCGTGCAGCAGGTCCGCGCCGGAGAAGGCCTGCGCCGAGACGTAGGCGGTCTCCATCAGCTTCAGCGCCGCCTCGCGGGCGGTCGGGTACGAGTAGCCGCGCCCGGTCGTGATCATGCGCTCGGCGAAGCGGTACCGGGTCGCCAGCGCGGCGATCTCCGCGTCCCGATCCAGCACGCCCGCCCCCAGGTCCGGCAGCGGCGCGGCCGACGAGGGCGCACCGCCGAGCAGCAGGTACAGCGCCAGGAGCTGGGCGGTGTACGACTTGGTGGCGGCCACCGCGCGCTCCGCACCGGCGAGGACGTCGACGTGCGCGTCGGCGGTCGTGGCCAGCGCGGACCCGGCGTTGTTGGTCACCGAGACCGTGAGCGCGCCGCCGGCCTTCGCGACCTCCAGCGTGCGCAGCAGGTCCGGCGAGCCGCCGGACTGGCTGACCGCGATCATCAGCACGTCGCGCAGGTCCGGCCGGGCGCCGTAGGCGGTGAAGGTCGACGGCGAGACCAGGCCGGCGGGCAGCCCGAGCGTGATCTCCACCAGGTACTTCGCGTAGAGCGCGGCGTGGTCGCTGGTGCCGCGGGCGACCAGCAGCACGAACCGCGGGGACCGGCGCCGCACGAGCGCGGCGGCGGCGTCGACCCCGGAGGCACCGGACGGGCCGGACTCGGCCAGCAGCCGTCGCCACACCGCGGGCTGTTCGGCGGTCTCCGAGGCCATCAGCGCACCGGGGCCGCCCAGGGTCGTGGTCACGGGGTCTCCTCCAGGACGGGAACGGCGCCGGCCGGGGTGTCCGGGGCGCTCATCAGGGCGCGCGCGAGGTGCAGCGCGCCGAGGACGGGATCGGTGCGCAGGACCTGCAGGTCCACGCCGGGCAGGCGGTCGAGGAGCAGGCGCTGCAGCACCGGGCGGTGCACGGCGAACCCGCCTCCCAGCACGACCGGGCCGGGCAGGTCGAGCCGGTCGAGCACGCAGCGCGCCAGGTCGGCGAGGGCGTCGGCGGCGCGGCCGAGGATGGCGGAGGCCGCCGGGTCCCCCGGCGCGAGCCCGGCGACCGCGTCGGCCCGTGCGGCCCAGTAGCGGCGGTCGGGCCGCCCGTAGACGTGGTCGAGCAGCTGGTCGCAGCGCTCCAGCCCGCAGCCGGTGAGCAGGGCCGCGGTCACGGCGTCGTGCGGCAGGCCCCGGTCGTGCCGGGCGAGCGCGTGCCGCACGGCCTCGCGGGCCACCCACCAGCCGCTGCCCTCGTCGCCGAGCAGGTAGCCCCATCCGCCGGCGCGGAAGTGCCCGCCGTCGGGGCGGCGGCCCCACGCGACCGAGCCGGTGCCGGAGATCAGCACGACGCCCGCGTCGAGCCCGGCGGCCGCCAGCATGAGCTGGGTGTCGTGGATGACCAGCACCCGGGCGTGCGGGACGCGCGCGGCCAGCAGGGCGGTCAACCGGGCGACGGTGGCGGGGGAGTCCGCGCCCGCCGCCCCGGCGCACACCGCCTCGACGCCGGTGAGGTCGCCGAGCCCGGCGAACGCCGCGTCGAGCCGGCGCCCGGCCTCGTCGTCGCCGACGGAGGCGAGGTTGGCCGAGCCGGTCTCCGAGGACCGGCGGCGCCCGTCCGTGCAGCGCAGCGCCCGCGTCGTCGAGCCGCCGATGTCCAGCGCGAGGAGGTCGCTCACCGCGCGGTCTCCCGCTCCGTGTGGTTCGGGGCGGCCGGCCAGCGGCCGTCGTTCTCCCAGTACAGGCGGATCTCCTCCAGCTCCCGGCCGCGCGTCTCCGGCGCGTACCGGTGCACGAACACCATGGCCAGCAGGGCGAGTACCCCGAACACCACGAACGTCCCGACGCCGCCGAGCCCGTCGAGCAGGGTGAGGAACACGGCCGCGACCACGGCGTTGGCCACCAGGTCGGCGGTCAGCATCGTGCTGGCACCGAGCGAGCGCAGCCGGGCCGGGAAGGCCTCGCCGGCGTAGACCCACACCAGCGAGCCGAAGCCGAACGTGAAGCCCACGGTGAACAGCACCAGCCCGACGAACCCGAGCACCGTGCCGCCGCCGGTGGCGAACACCGCGATGAGCAGCACGTTCGCCAGGACCATGATCCCGATCCCGCCGAGCAGCACGGGCCTGCGGCCCATCCGGTCCACCGTCACCAGCGACCCGACGACGGCGACCAGGCCGGCCACCTGCACCAGCGCGGGCAGGCCGAGCAGCGCCGCGTCGCCGGTGAAGCCCATGGCCTCGAAGATCCGCGGCGAGTAGTAGACGATCGCGTTGATACCGGTGATCTGGATGAAGAAGCCCAGCCCGACGACGAACAGCGTGGCGCGCAGGTAGGGCTTGCGCAGCATCTCGCGCCACACGCCCCGACGCGCGGTGGTGCCCGTCTCGGCCGTGATCTCGGCGAGGGCGGCGTCGGTGTCGGCACTCGGGTCGAGCCGCTCGAGCACGGCACGGGCCTCGGCGGTCCGGCCCCGCAGGGCGTACCAGCGCGCGGTGTCCGGAAGCCGCACGATCATCAGCGTGACCAGCGCGGCGGGCACGGCCGCGAGGCCGAGCATCCAGCGCCAGCTCCCGGTGCCGGCCAGCGCCCAGGCCACCAGGTAGCCGGCGATGATCCCGACGACCGTGGCCACCTGGTAGAGCACGAGCAGCCCGCCGCGCACCCGGGCGGGCGAGGACTCGGCCACGAACACCGGCGCGACCACGATCGACACCCCGATCGTCAGGCCCAGCAGCACCCGCGAGACGAGCAGCATCGGCACGCTCACCGACAGCGCCGAGAGCAGCGAGAACAGGCCAAAGGTCGCGGCGACGCCGATCATGGCGGACTTGCGGCCGACGCGGTTGGCGAGCGCGCCGCCGCCCAGCGCGCCGACGATCTGGCCCACGACGACGGCCGTGGTCACCAGCTCCTGCTGGCGCGTGCTCAGCCCGAACTCGTCGGTCATGAACAGCAGCGCGCCGGCGATGTTCGACTGGTCGTAGCCGTAGATGACGCCGACGGTCGCGGCGGAGGCGGCGACGAGGAGTCCCAGCCTCGACGAGCCGCGCAGTTCCCCGATGAATCCCACGGTCGTGATAGCCCCTCTGATTGGTCTATACCAAAGCGATGGCTGGTAGGTTGGCATAGACCAATTCGAGCGTCAAGGGGGTCGGCGTGCGGGTGCCGCGGTACTGGACGGTCAAGCAGGCCCTGCTGGGCCTCGTCGACGCCGGCACGCCGGGCACCGCGCTGCCGACGGAGCGGGAGCTCGCGGAGCGGTTCGCCACGTCCCGGACCACCGTGCGGCAGGCCATCGCGGAGCTGGTCACCGAGGGGCGGCTGGACCGCACGCAGGGGAGCGGCACCTACATCGCCGAGCCGCTGCTCGTCGAGGTCCAGCAGCTCACGTCGTTCACCGACGACCTGGGGCCCGAGCGCGTGGCCAACCGGATCCTCGACGTCCGCACCGAGCCGGCCGACGCCGAGACCGCGGGCAGGCTGGGCCTCGCGGCCGGGGACCCGGTGCAGGTCGTCGAACGGGTCCGGCTCGTCGACGGCGTGCCGCTCGCCCTGGAGACCGCCCGGCTCGCCGGTGACCTGCCCGGGCTCGCGGCCGAGCTGGAGGCCCGCGGCTCGCTCTACGCCACGTTGCGGGAGGCCTACGGCCGTGGGGTCGACCGGGTCCAGGACGCCGTGCAGAGCCGGCTGGCCGATCCGCGCGAGGCCGAGCTGCTCGCGGTCGAGACGGGGCACCCGCTGCTGCTCGTCCGGCGGCTGAGCCACACGGCCGACGACCGGCCCGTCGAGTGGACGCGGTCGGTGTACCGCGGGGACCGGTTCACCTTCGTCGCGCGGGCCCGGACGGTGTGACCGTGACGGGCGACGGCCCGGAACACCCCTCGTGAGCATTTAGTGTGGACGTCATGCAGACCTGGGCTCCCGTCGACCTCCCCGCGCTCGAGGGGAGCGGACCGCCGCTCCGCCTGTACGACACCTCGACCGCGCGGGTCCGGCCGACCGCGCCCGGCGCCACCGCCACCATGTACGTCTGCGGGATCACTCCGTACGACGCCACGCACCTCGGACACGCCGCCACCTACCTGGCGTTCGACCTCGTCAACCGGCTGTGGCGGGACCTCGGGCACGAGGTGCACTACGTCCAGAACGTGACCGACATCGACGAGCCGCTGCTCGAGCGCGCCGAGCGGGACCAGGACGACTGGGTGGTCCTCGGCATGCGCGAGACGGCGCTGTTCCGCGAGGACATGGAGGCCCTGCGGGTGATCCCGCCGCGGGACTACATCGGCGCGGTCGAGGCGATCCCGGAGATCGCCGAGCTGGTGGAGAAGCTGCTGGCGGGCGGCGCGGCCTACCGCATCGACGACCCCGAGTACCCGGACGTCTACTTCGACTCCGCCGCCACGGGGCACTTCGGCTACGAGTCGACCTACGACGAGGAGACGATGGTCCGGCTGTCGCGCGAGCGCGGCGGCGACCCGGACCGGCCCGGCAAGCGCAACCCGGTCGACGCCCTGCTCTGGCGGATGGAGCGCCCCGGCGAGCCGGCATGGGACTCCGACCTGGGCCGCGGCCGCCCGGGCTGGCACGTGGAGTGCGCGGCGATCGCGCTCAACCGGCTCGGCACCCAGATCGACCTCAACGGCGGCGGCTCGGACCTGATCTTCCCGCACCACGAGTGCGGGGCGGCGCACGCCGAGGCGCTGACCGGGGACCACCCGTTCGCCCGGCACTACGTGCACAGCGGCATGATCGGGCTCGACGGCGAGAAGATGTCGAAGTCCCGCGGCAACCTGGTGTTCGTGTCGAAGCTGCGGTCGAAGGGCGTCGACCCCAACGCGGTCCGCGCGGCGCTGATCTCCGGGCACTACCGCGAGGACCGGCCCTGGACGGACCAGCTGCTGGCCGAGGCCGAGGCCCGGCTCGCGCGGTGGCGGGAGGCCGTCTCGCTCGAGGCCGCCCCCGATGCGACCGGGCTGGTCGCGAGCCTGCGCGAGCACCTCGCGGACGACCTGGACACCCCGCGGGCCCTCGCCGCCGTCGACGCCTGGGCGGCCGAGGCGCTGGAGCGGCGCGGCACCGACCCCTCCGCTCCCGCCCTCGCCCGCACCGCGATCGACGCCCTGCTCGGCATCGCACTCTGACGCTGTGAGTGGGGGTGTTGGGGTTGTGGGGGATGGGGCCACACCCAGTTATGAAGAGCAAAACAAGGGTGAACAGGGACCACAAAAGCGATTAGGGTGT
>NZ_JBEZDN010000080.1:7653-35182 GCF_040648315.1 Pseudonocardia sp. NPDC049154 | reverse complement strand
GGATCGGCGCGGTAAGTGGTCCCTCAGCACCACTTACCGCGCACGGGGTCAGCTGAGCAGGTCGTCCAGGTCGCCGTTGATGCAGTGGTCGACCACCGGGCGGACGGTCTCGAAGGTGCACTCCTTGGGGTTGCCCGGGGTGCACGCGTCGCCGAGGACGTGGTTGGTGATCCGGTCGACGTCGGCGGCGTCGCCCTTGATCTCCTTGGCGTTCTCGTAGTACTTCGTCGGGCCCTGGCCGAGGCGGTTCTTGGAGTAGGTGTCGGCCTTGACGTCGATGAAGCGCTCCGGGATGCCCACGTCGCGCAGCAGCCGGATCGCGGCGGCCAGCGCGGCCTCCGCGGCCTGGACCTTGGTCATGCCGTGGGTGTCGATGCCCATGGCCTCCGCGATGTCCGCGAAGCGCTCGTAGGCGACCGGCATGTTGAACGCCCACACGCGTGGCAGCGCGATGGCGTTGTTGAGGCCGTGGTGGGTGTCGTAGAACGCCGACACCGCGTGCGAGATCGAGTGGATGATCCCCAGGCCACCGGAGTTGAACGCCTGGGCGGCGATGTACTGCGCGTACATCATGCCCTCGCGACCCGCCAGGTCCTGGCCGTTCCAGACCGCCGCGCGCAGGCTCTGCGCGGTCAGCTTGATCGCGTGCAGCGCGTTGCCCAGCGACGGCTGGAAGTTCAGCCGGGACACGTACGGCTCGGAGGCGTGCGCGAGCACGTCGAACCCGCACTGCGCGGTGTAGTCGATCGGGCAGTCGTAGTAGAGCACCGGGTCGTCGATCGCCAGGCTGGTCACCGAGGCGTCGTCGAACGCGACGTACTTGTGGGGGTTGTCGGGGTCCGTCGTGGTGTCAGTGATGACGTACGCCCACGAGGTCTCCGAGCCGGTGCCGGCCGTGGTGGAGACCGCGATGTGCGGCGGGTTCTGCGGGTTCTCGGACTTGTTGAAGCCCTCGAACTCGTTGACGTTGCGGCCGTCGTGGGCCACGGAGATGCGCGCGCCCTTACAGGCGTCGTGCGAGGACCCGCCGCCGATCGAGACGAACGAGTCGCAGTTGTTCTGCTGGTAGAGGCCCACAGCGTCCATGACGTTGTAGTCCTTGGGGTTCGACTCGACCTGGTCGTACACGACGACCTCGAGGCCGTGGTACTTCATCGACTCGACGATCTTGTGGACGATGTTCGTGCCGCGGAGGCCGGACGTCATCACGAGCGTCTTCTTGAAGCCGAGCTTCAGGGCCTCCGGCCCGATCATCTCGTGCGCACCCGGGCCCAGCAGAGCCTTGGGGAACGGGTGGAACTCCTTGAGCGGGAACGGCTTGAGCAGTTCGTCGACCTGCATGGCAGCCCTTTCTGGTGCAGGTGATGTCGGTCGACGGGGACGCTAGGACCGGCGTGACGGCGGGCACAGAGGGCCGCGGGCTAAACCGTCAAGAGGTGGGGGCGGAAACCGTCGGGTCGGAGGGGTGGCCCTGCTGCGGCCGACGGGTGCCGCGCCGGAATCGTTGCACATCGCTGGCAACAAGTCAGTCCGTCCGGCCCGCGTTCCACGCCTCGCCGACCTGCCCGAAGCCGCGCCGGACGTACCACTCGCGGGGTGCGCCGCCGGCGTCCGCGTGCAGGCCGAGGAGATCGCACCCGGCCCGCCCGGCGACCCGCAGGGCCCCGCTGACCAGCGCGTTCCCGTGTCCGCGGCCCCGGTGGGGTGCGGCGGTCTCCACCGCCTCGAGCACCGCGGTGGCGCCGTCGAGGTAGAGCGCGGCCGCCGCGACGACCAGGTCGCCCTCGCGCACGGCCAGCACGCGCAGGTCGGTGCCGCGGTTCTCGACGAGGTACCGGTCGGGGAGCCGGAGCCGGCGGGGGTCGTCGGCCGGCAGGTCGGGGCGCCAGGCCTCCGCCCAGAGGTCCCGGACGGCGTCGATGGTCGGCTCCGCACGCTCCGCCTCCGCGTCGATGGTCGGCTCCGCACGCTCCGCCTCCGCGTCGAGGGGCACCACCTCGGCCGCCGGGCCCGGGACCGCGCCGTCGACGGCCCGGGCCAGGACCACGTCGTGCTGCAGCCACCAGCCGGACCGGCCGAGCTCGCGGGCGACCGGGCCGGGATCGGTGCCGCGGATCGTCACGCAGCGGTGGTCGCGGCCCGCTCCGCCCAGCACCCGGTCCGCCTCGGCGGCGATCTCCTGCGCCGGGGTGCCGTCGTGGACGAGCAGGCGGTTGAGCGCGGGCGCCCACGGCACGTCGTCCTGCAGCACCGCGATCCCGCCGGAGACCGGCTCCTCCGCGCTCGCCACGCGCCGCGGCAGCGAGTCGGCGAAGGCGCGCAGCCGCCCGGCGTGATCGGTGCGGGACGGCGGAGCGGGCGGCGCGGCGAAGGCGCCGTCGGGTCCGGGGCGGTAGGCCGAGACCGCGACGACGGCGGACACCGGGACGGGTCCGTAGGCGTGCGGGAAGCGCATGGCGTCGGGGTCGCCGGGCACGCCGGGCTCGTAGCGGATCTCGCAGCCGACCGTGGCGGCGTCGACGGCGAGCAGCAGCAGGTCCCGCCGCCCGGCGAAGAGCCGGTCGGCCGGGAGGGCCACCTGGTCGGCCGTCGAGAGGTGCACGAAGCCGACCTCGGCGAGCGACGGCGGTGTGACCGCGCCCGCCCGCAGGGCTGTGCGCCACGCGGCGGGGGTGGTCAGGTGCAGCAGGGTCGCGGGTTCCGACACCCGGTCAGCATGCCCGTCCACCTGCGACTTCGTCCTCCCCGGCCCGGGCGCGAAGATCGTCGGGCCGGTCCGCGCCGCCTCTCCGAACGGATGGGGCCCCACCCGGCCCCTTGCTTCCGGCACCCGGTGCCAATATCGTCCGACCTGCCGGCCGGCACGTCCGACACCGATGTCCACCAGGTCGCACCAGGAGGTACCCGATGGCCCCGATCGAGCAGTCCGAGCAGGTCGAGGACGCCCCCGTCGTCGAGGAGACCCTCGTCGAGGAGGTCTCCATCGACGGCATGTGCGGTGTCTACTAAGAGCGCCGAGAGCGCTGGTGCCGCCGGGGTCGGCGACAGCTCCGTCTTCGACCCCGGCGCCCCCTACCGGTGCAGCCCGCAGGTCTCCCTGCGGCCCGAGCCGTTCGGGGCGCTGGTGTACCACTTCGGCACCCGCAAGCTCTCCTTCCTGAAGACCCTCCCGCTCGTGGAGGTCGTCAAGGGGCTCGAACACCACCCGGACGTCCACTCGGCCATCGCGGCCGCGGGCGTCGAGGTGGCCCAGCGCCCCGCCTACCTGAAGGCCCTGGCCGGTCTGGCCGCCTCGGGGACGATCGAAGCCCGCCAGTAACCACCACACCGGAGTGCCCCCGATGAAGCTGGTCGACCACTTCCAGTACGGCCTCAACTCGCCGATCTGCCTGACGTGGGAGCTCACCTACGCCTGCAACCTGTCCTGCGCCCACTGCCTGTCGTCGTCCGGCCGCCGGGACCCGCGCGAGCTGTCGACCGCCGAGGCCAAGGGCGTGATCGACGAGCTGCAGCGGATGCAGGTCTTCTACATCAACATCGGCGGCGGCGAGCCGACGGTGCGCCCGGACTTCTGGGAGCTGCTGGACTACTCGATCGACCACAACGTCGGGGTCAAGTTCTCCACCAACGGTCTGAAGATCGACAAGAAGCGCGCCGCGCAGCTCGCGGCAACCGACTACGTCGACATCCAGATCTCGATCGACGGCGCGACGCCCGAGGTCAACGACTACGTCCGCGGGCCCGGCTCGTACGACATGGCGATCCGCGCGCTGGAGAACCTGGCCGAGGCCGGGTTCGCGCAGCCGAAGATCTCCGTCGTCATGACCCGGCAGAACGTCGACCAGCTCGACGAGTTCAAGGCCATCGCGGACAAGTACGGCGCCCAGCTGCGGATCACGCGGCTCCGCCCGTCCGGCCGCGGTGCGGACGTCTGGGACGAGCTGCACCCGCTGCCCAGCCAGCAGAAGCAGATGTACGACTGGCTGGTCGACCGCGGGGACCAGGTCCTCACCGGGGATTCCTTCTTCCACCTCTCGGCGTTCGGCGAGGCCCTGCCCGGGCTGAACCTGTGCGGCGCCGGGCGCGTGGTCTGCCTGATCGACCCGGTCGGGGACGTCTACGCCTGCCCGTTCGCCATTCACGAGAACTTCCTCGCAGGCAACGTCCGGGACGAGGGCGGGTTCCAGAAGGTCTGGGAGAGCTCGGAGCTGTTCACCGAGCTGCGCCAGCCGCAGACCGGCGGCGCCTGCTCCTCCTGCATGCACTACGACTCCTGCCAGGGCGGGTGCATGGCGGCCAAGTTCTTCACCGGCCTCCCGCTCGACGGGCCGGACCCCGAGTGCGTGCGCGGGTTCGGCGAGCAGGCCCTCGCGGCCCGCGGTGAGGGCCACGTGATCCCGAAGTCCGAGGTCGACCACTCGCGGACGAAGCTCGGCAAGAAGTCGCCGGTCCTGCTGCAGCTCTCGATGGGCCGGCCCGACCGCGCCTGCGAGACCAGCCCGCTCGCCGGGTTGGGCGCGTCGGAGACCGACTCGGGCCTGCGGCTCCCGGTCGCCGGCTCCTAACCCTCACAGACCGCCGGCGCCGGACCCGGGGACGACGGGTCCGGCGCCGCGCGACCCACCTTCCGATGCTCACCTCGCCGCTGCAACTCGGCGGCCGAACCGCGCCGTCGCGGGTCCTGTTCGGACCGCACGTCACCAACCTCGGCCGCGGGCGCGCCCTCTCCGAGCGGCACGTCGCCTACTACGCCGAGCGGGCCGCGGGCGGGTGCGGGGTGATCGTCACCGAGACGGCGTCGGTGGGCGAGTCGGACTGGCCGTACGAGCGGGCGCCGCTCGCCGCGTCGTGCGGCGACGGATGGCGGGCGATCCGCTCCGCCTGTCCCGACGCGTTGGTCCTCGCCGGGCTCGGGCACGCCGGCGCGCAGGGCACCGGCGCGTTCACCGGGCGGGCGCTCTGGGGCGCCTCCCGGGTGCCGGACGTCGTGTCCCGCGAGGTCCCGCAGGTCATGGAACAGCCGGAGATCGACGCGCTCGTCGCCGGCTTCGTCGCGGCCGCGGCGGAGGCTGTGGCCGCGGGGCTCGACGGGGTCGAGATCCAGGCGGGCCAGCACTCGCTGCTCCGGCAGTTCCTGTCCGGGTTGACCAACCACCGCCCCGACGCCTACGGGGAGGACCGCTCCCTGCTCCTCCGCGAGGTCGTCGGGGCGGTGCGTGCCGCACTCGGCCCGCACCACGTCCTCGGCCTGCGGCTCTGCTGCGACGAGCTCGCCCCGTGGGCGGGCATCACCCCCACCTCCGCCTACGCCCTGCTCTCCACCCCCCGAGCCGCGCTCACTGCTCCCGCGAGTCGGGAGTTCCTGCACCGCGAGTCGGGAGATGTGGCACCGCGAGTCGGGACCTCCGGTCCCGCGAGTCGGGCCGTGGCCCCCCGCGAGCCGGGCTCTCCACTCCCGCGAGTCGGCACTTCCGGCACCGCGAATCGGCAGTTTCAGGACACCGAGGCGGCATACCCGGGAGAGCCGACGAGCCTCGCGCAGCTGGTCGACTACCTCGTTCCTGTGCGGGGGTCGGGGCTGACGGTCCCCGCGACCCGTCCCGACCTGCACACCCCGCCCGGCTTCAACCGCTCCCTCGCGCGCAGCTTCCTCGGGCTCGGCGTGCCGATCGTGCTGCAGGGCAGCGTGGTGGATCCGGAGATGGCGGAGGCGGCGCTCGGCGAGGGGATCGCGCTCGTCGAGATGACCAGGGCGCAGATCGCCGACCCCCGGCTCGTCGCCCACGTCCGGGCCGGGACGCCGGAACGCATCCGCCCCTGCACCCTCGCCAACCAGCACCGCGCCCGCGACCCGCGCAACCCGCTGATCACCGACGAGGCGGAGCCGCGGTCGGGTCACGAGACCCTCGACCCGCCGCTCCCGCTCGCACCCGTCGACGGGACGGGCGACCTGCTCGTCGTCGGAGGGGGTCCGGCGGGGTTGGAGGCCGCCCGGACGGCGGCGCTCAACGGCTACCGGGTGCGGCTGATGGAGAGGGCCCCGCAGCTCGGCGGTGCCCTGCGGTACGCGGCGGTCGTGCACGGTCGCGCCCGCTTCGGGTTGCTCGTCGAGTGGTGGGAGCGCGAGCTCGACCGGCTGGGCGTGGAGGTGGCGCTCGGCGTCGAGGCACGTCCGGCCGATCTGACCGGCGACGTCGTGCTCGCGACCGGGTCCGTGCCGTCGCCCCACGCCTTCGTCGCGGCACCCGACGTCGTCGTGCTGCCGGCGGGCGAGTTCGAGGCCGGGGTGCTCGCCGCGGCCGGACCCCGCCGCCCGTCCGACCCGCCCGCGCCCGACGCGACGGCCGCCGTGCTGCCCGCCGGCGCACGCGTCGTCGTGCACGACCCGATCGGCGACTGGACGGGCGTGGGGATCGCCGAGCAGGTGGCCGCGGCCGGGCTGCCGTGCGCGCTCGTCACCCCCGACGCCGTCGCCGGGACCCAGCTCTCGCGCACCGGCGACCTCGCCGACGCCAACGGGCGCCTCGAGCGGGCGGGCGTCGTGCGAGAGCTGTTCGCGCGGCTCCGGTCGGTCGGGGGCGGGACCGCACTGCTCACCGACGTCGACCACGGAGCGGCCCGGGAGGTCTCCTGCACGGTGGTGATCGACTGCGCCCACCGCCTGCCCGACGACGACCTGTGGCGCGGCCATCCCGACCTCCTGCGCGTCGGCCACGTCGAGGCTCCCGACTCGCGATGCGCGAACTCCCGACTCGCGGTGCCGGACGTCCCGACTCGCGGTGCCGGAGCTCCCGACTCGCGGGGGGCTGCGGCGCGCCTCGCGGGAGGCGGCAGCGCGACTCGCGAGGGGGCACGGCGCGACTCGCGGGCGCGGCTGGTGGTGGCGGGGGACTGTGTGGCGCCCCGGACCGTGCACGAGGCGGTGCGGGAGGGGCGACGGGCGGTGCAGTATCTGCGCCGCCCGTCGGGGGTCGTGAGTGCCGACAGCCCCTCTAGGGGCAGAACGCACTCACGGGTGTCGTGATGCTGCACGAACCGCTTCAGGTCGGCCGGTTGACCCTGCGGAACCGGATCGTCTTCACCGCCCATCTCACCGGCTACGCGACGGAGGGCCTGCCGACCCCGCAGCACGCCGCGTACTACGCCGCGCGGGCCGCGGGCGGCGCCGGGCTGGTGATCACCGAGGAGCACTCGGTCCATCCGCACGACCGCCCCTACGAGAAGCTCGTCCGCGGCCACGATCCGGCCGTGCTGCCCGGCTACCGCGCGCTCACCGACGCCGTGCACGCCCACGGCGCGGCCGTGCTCGCCCAGCTCAACCACAACGGGCCGCAGTCGTTCGGGATGTACTCCCGCGAGCCCGTCCGCGGCCCGTCCGCCGTTCCCGACCCGATGTTCCGCGAGGTCCCGGTCGCGATGACGGAGGAGGACCTCGACGAGGTCGTGGCCGGCTACGCCCGCACGGCGCGGCACTGCGTCGAGGGCGGGTTCGACGGCGTCGAGCTGCAGTGCTCGCACGCCTCCCTGGTGCGCTGCTTCCTCTCGCCCGCCACCAACCACCGCACCGACGCCTACGGTGGCCCGCTCACCAACCGCGCGCGGTTGCTGCTGCGGATCGTCGCGGCGGTCCGGCGGGAGCTCGGCGACCGGGTCCTCGGCGTCCGGCTCGGCGGCGAGGAGGGCATCGAGGGCGGCATCGGGCTCGACGAGGGCGTCGCCCTGGCCCGCCTGCTCGAGGGGACCGGCGAGGTCGACCACCTCAACACCTCGATCGGCGTGGCGACGGCGTCGTTGCACCTCATCGAGGCCTCCATGCACACGCCCGCCAACTACGCGACCTTCATCCCCTCGGCCGTCCGCGCGGCCGTGCGGATCCCGGTCGTCGCGGTCGGCCGCTTCACCGAGCCCGCCGTCGCGGAGCAGGCGCTGGTCGAGGGGCACTGCGACCTCGTCGGCGTCGCGCGCGGCCAGATCGCCTCCCCGGACTTCGCCGCCCCCGGCGGCCCGACGCGGGTGTGTGTGGGCTGCAACCAGGAGTGCGTCGGCCGGGTCGGGCTGAACCGCCCGCTCGGCTGCGCGGTCAACCCGCGCGCCGGGCGCGAGTCCGTCCCGCTGCCGGCTCCGGGCGTGCCGCGGCGGGTGACCGTGGTCGGGGGCGGGCCGGCAGGGCTGCGCGCCGCCGCGACCGCGGCCGCCCGCGGGCACCGGGTGATCCTCCACGAGCGCGACCGGCTCGGCGGCCAGCTCGCCCTCGCCGCCCTCGCGCCCGGGCGCGACGAGCTCGCCCACGTCGTCCGAGACCTCGTGGCCGAGTGCGAGGGTGCCGGGGTGGAGATCGTGCACGGGGAGCCGGACGATCTCGGGAGCGCGGACGTCGTCGTCCTCGCCACGGGGGCGCGGCCGGCCCGCCGGCCCGGCACGCTCGACGTCCGGGACGTGCTCGACGGCAGCGCCGCACCCACCGGCTCCGTGCTCGTCGTCGACGAGCTGGGGTTCCACCACGCCACCTCGGTGGCCGAGCTCCTGGCCGCCCGCGGCTGCGCCGTGGAGATCGTGACCCCGGGCATGGTGGTGGGCCAGGACCTCGGGCTGACGCTCGACCGCGAGGGCTTCCGCCGCCGGGCGCACGCGGCGGGCATCCGGCTCAGCACCGACCGGCTCGTGACGGCCGTCGAGCCGGGCCGGGCGACCCTCGTGCACCATCCCACCGGGAGGACGGAGACGAGGGAGGTCGACGCCGTGGTCCAGGCGGTCCCCGCCGAGCCCGACGACGCCCTGTGGTCCACGCTGCGTCACCGGTCCGGGGTCCACCGGATCGGTGACTGCCTGGCCCCGCGGCGGATGGACGCCGCGCTCCGCGACGGCGAGCGGCTGGCGGTGAAACTGTGAAACCTGAGAGTGGTATCCACCTGTGGACCCACACTGTGGACAACTCCGTCGTCGCAGGTCAGCGGTGAGGGCCGACGAGCTCACGTGGACGGTCCTCGCCGACGGTCCACCCCGGACACTGGTCGTCCCGGTGGGGTCGGTCGAGCAGCACGGTCCCCACCTGCCCGTGACGACGGATGTGCGCGTGGCCGAGCGCGTCGCCGCCCGGATGGAGCAGCGCGACCCCGATCTGGTGTTCGCCCCCGCCGTGGCCTACGGCGCGGCGGGGGAGCACGAGGGGTTCCCCGGGACCGTGTCGATCGGGCACGAGGCGTTGCGGGCCGTCCTGGTGGAGCTCGGCCGCTCGGCCTGCCGGTGGGCGGCCCGGCTCGTGTTCGTCAACGGCCACGGCGGCAATGTCGGGACCCTGGTCGAGGCCGTCCGGCTGTTGCGGTACGAGGGTCGCGACGCCGCGTGGGTCCCCTGCATGGCTCCGGGGGTCCGCGGCGACGCGCACGCCGGCCGCACCGAGACCTCCGTGATGCTCGCGCTCGGAGCCCGGGTCGGCGCCGAGCGCGAACCCGGCGCGACCGCTCCGCTGCGGGAGCTGCTGCCGGAGATGCGGGAGAAGGGTGTGGCCGCGGTGAGCCCCAACGGCATCCTCGGCGACCCGCGGGGCGCCTCCGCCGAGGAGGGCGAGGCCTTGCTCGCCGCGATGACCGACGCGCTCGCCGCCGCCGTCGCGCGGTGGGACCCGGACGAGGGGACGGGCCGGCTGGCGTTCGGGAGCTGACCGCGTTCGCGCCGGTGAACGGCGCCGCGGTTCCGCGCGCCCGATCGGGCCGAGCTGCGCGGGATCGTCGGTCCCGGCTGCCATCACGGGTGCGGGGAGGAGGCGTGCGATGACCCTGTCGTGGCCGAGCCACCAGCTCACGCTCGCGGAGTGGGAGGCGCTGCCGGAGAGCGACGAGCTCCGGCTCGAGGTGAGCGAGGGCATGCTGGTCATGGCGGCGACGCCGTTGTCGAGGCATCAGCGGGCGACCGCCAGGCTCGCGGGCGTGCTCGACGGCGAGCTGCCACCCGAGTCGATCCCGCTCGCCGACGTCGAGGTGCTGCTCGAGGCCACACCGCTCACCATCCGGGCCCCGGACGTCATCGTGGCCCGAACCGCCCTGTACGAGCAGAACCCGCCGCGGTACGCCGCGCCGGACGTCCTGCTCGCGGTCGAGATCCTCTCGGACGGCACCCGTCGCGTCGACCGCGTGCTCAAGTTCTCCGAGTCCACCGACGCCGGGATCCCGCAGTACTGGATCGTCGACCTCGCCGACCCCGCCCTGCTGACCGCCTACGTTCTGGTCGACGGCGACTACGAGCTCGCGGGCGAGCACCGCGGGCAGGTCACGACCGAGGTGAGTGGCGTCCCGGTCACCCTCGACCTCGACCGCCTCACCGCGCGGTAGTCGCCACCAGCAGCGGCACCAGCTGCTCCTCGGCGGTCAGCGAGCCGTGCTGGCCGGGCAGGCCGGCGAGGACGGGCTCGGCGACCGTCCGCACCACCCCCGCCGATCCCCGCAGCGCCACGACGAGGTCCCCGATCCGCTCGGCGACGTGCGGCCCGAGCGGGCCGAACCAGTCCGCGGCCACCGCCTCGTCCCGGGTGACGATCCAGGCGTCGTCACCGAGGGTCTCCTGCCAGGCGGCGCGGACCTCGTCGAGTGCGCCCTCCTGGACGTAGACGTGCCGGGCCCGTGGGTCGCCGCCGAGCAGCCGGACGCCGAGCCGAAGCGGGGTGAGCTGGTCGGCGTCGTAGCGGCGGGTCACCTGCACCATGCCGTGGTCGCCGGTGATCGCGAGCAGCGCGTCGGGCGGCAGCTGGTCGGCGACCGTCGCGGCGAGCCGGTCGATCTGGCGCAGCTGGTAGCGCCAGGCGGTGGAGCCGGGGCCGTGCACGTGACCGAGGGTGTCGAGGTCGGCGTGGTAGCCGTAGCAGAGCCGCCGCCCCGGCCCGACGAGCGCGTCGACCACCTCGGCGGCGAGGTCGCCGAGTGCCAGCACGCCGCGGTACTGGCCGCCGCGCAGCGCCGCCCGGGTGAGGCCCGAGCCGCGGAAGGCTCGCGGGCCCACCGAGGTGACCCGCACGCCGTCGGCCTCGGCCCGCTCCAACGCGGTGGGCGCGGGCTGCACCTGCTCCGGCGGCAGGGTCTCGCGCAGGTCTGCGGGCTCGGGCTCGCCGTAGGTCGTCCACTTGAGGGAGTCGAGCAGCGCGTCCCCGCAGGCCCGGAAGCTGATCCCGACCACGCCGTGCCCGCCCGGCGGCAGCCCGGTGCCGAGCGAGGTGATGCTGATCGAGGTGCTCGACGGGAACCCGACGGTCAGCGGCTCGCCCCCGACCGAGGCCAGGAACGGGGCGTCGTCGGCGTGGGCCCGGAGCAGTTCGGCGCCCAGCCCGTCGACGAGCAGGACCGCGGCCGCGCGCACCGGCGGCAGCGTGATCGCGGGCGCGGGGCCCGGCACGCCCAGCGCGGCGAGGACGGCCGGGAACACCTCGGCCAGCGAGCGCTCGCCGTACCGGGGGAGCAGCGGATCACCGGAGGACACGGCGTGAGGGTCCCACGTCACGGGGCGGGGCCGGGACCGCTCCCGCGTGTTTGGATTCCGGGGTGGGTGCGACGAGGCCGGGACCGCTGCCGGACGGGATGCGCGTGGTGCTGGACCGGCGGGTGCGCCGGCTGGCCGGCCGCGACGGCGGATCGGCGCTGCTCGGCGGGGCGCCGCCGAAGCTCGTCCACCTGACCCCGCGGGCGCAGGCCGTCCTGGGCGACGGCGACGCCGTGACCGTCGCCGACCCGACCTCGCGCGCCCTGGCCCGCACGCTGCTCGACTCCGGTTTCGCCCACCCGGCCCACCCGATCCCCGGCGGGCCCGGGCGGAGCGAGGTCACCGTCGTCGTCCCGGTGAAGGACCGCCCGCTCGACCGGCTGCTGGCCACCCTGCCCGCGGACCTCGGCGGCCTCGTCGTGGTCGACGACGGCGGGTCCGATCCGGAGGGCCTCGCCGCGACCGTCAAGGCCGCGCACGGCCACGTGATCCGGCACGAAACCCCGCGTGGCCCGGCCGCGGCGCGCAACGCCGGGCTGGCCGCGGCCACCACGCCGCTGGTGATGTTCCTGGACTCCGACGTCGTGCCGCAGGAGGGCTGGCTCGACCCGCTGCTGGCGCACCTCGCCGACCCCGCGGTGGCGCTGGTGGCACCGCGGATCGTCGCGCTGCACCCCGTGCGCGGTCCGATCGCACGCTACGAGGCCGTGCGCTCCAGCCTGGACCTCGGACTCGACCCGGCGCTGATCGTGCCGCGCAGCCGCGTCGCCTACGTGCCGAGCGCCGCCATGCTCGTCCGCCGCGACGCCGTCGGCGCGGGCTTCGACGAGGACATGCACGTGGCCGAGGACGTCGACCTCGTGCTGCGGCTGCACGCCGACGGCCGCCGGCTGCGCTACGAGCCGGCTGCCCGGGTCGCGCACGACCACCGGACTTCGCCGCGCGCGTGGTGGCTGCGCAAGGCCTACTACGGCACCGGGGCCGCGCCGCTCGCCCGCCGGCACCGGGGCGCGGTCCCGCCGATGGTGCTCAGCCCGTGGACCGCGGCGGCGTGCGCGGCGCTGCTGGCCCAGCGCCGCTGGTCGGTGCCGGTGGCCGCGGCCGTCACCGCCGTCGCGGCGGAACGGTTGTCCCGCAAGCTCTCCCGGCTCGAACGGCCGCGGGCCTCCGCCGCGCGGCTGGCCGGGCTCGGGCTCTCCGGCGCCGGCCTGCAGGTCGGGAACGCGCTGCTCCGGCACCACTGGCCGCTCGCCGCGGTCCTGCTCCCCTTCTCCCGGCGCGCCCGGCGCGCCGTCCTGCTCGCCGCCGTCGCGGAGGGGCTGGGGGACTGGTGGACCCACCGTCGGCACGATCCGGCCGTCCGACCGGACCCCGTGACCCACCTGGTCGCCCACCGGCTGGACGACCTGGCCTACGGCGCGGGGCTCTGGTGGGGGGCCTGGAAGGCCCGCGACACAGCCGCGCTGCGGCCCGTCTCACCCGGTCGGAAGTGACCTGACCCCCCGACAGGACTGGTCCGGACGGGTGATTGGTCTTGCGTGGAACAACCGCGGCTGCGGATCCGTCGGGCGCCATGGTCCGCGAGTGCGGAACTGCGTGCGGCCGACCTCTCTGCGCTGGTGGGAGGGGACTTTGGGCGTCTTGCACCGCATGAAGATCGGGAGTGTGATGTGCTCGCCGCCACAGATGTGTGGGCGGCCCGAGAGCGCACCGGCCACCGGTGGCTCTCCCGGAGGACGCGACCACCACCGCGGTTGGGAGAGAGACTCATGGCAGAGGTCCGGGTCACCGTCGACGGCGTGAACTACGCCGACGAGGTGGAGCCCCGCATGTTGCTGGTCCAGTACCTCAGGGAACGGCTCGGGAAGACGGGCACGCTGATCGGCTGCGACACGAGCAACTGCGGTGCCTGCACCGTCCATCTGAACGGGCAGAGCGTGAAGAGCTGTTCGGTCCTGGCGGTGCAGGCCGACGGCGGCGAGGTGCTGACCATCGAGGGCCTGGCGCGCGACGGCCAGCTGCACCCGGTGCAGTCCGCCTTCAACGAGTGCCACGGTCTGCAGTGCGGCTACTGCACGCCGGGCATGATCATGGCCGCCGTCGACCTGCTCGGGGACAACCCCGACCCCGACGAGGACGAGGTGCGCGAGGGCATCGAGGGCAACCTCTGCCGCTGCACCGGCTACCAGAACATCGTGCGGTCCGTGCAGCGCGCGGCCCAGATGATGAAGCCCGGCGCGTCCGCCCCCACCGAGACGCCCGCACCCGTCGCAGGAGACTGAGAGATGACCGCGACCGCCGACACCACCGCACTCGAGTTCGGCAAGGCCCGCGTCCGCAAGGAGGACGCGCGCCTCATCACCGGCCGGACCCGCTACACCGACGCGATCACCCCGCCCGGGACCCTGCACGTCGCCGTCGTCCGCTCACCGCTGGCGCACGCGCGGATCACGAGCATCGACACGGCCGAGGCCAAGCGCGCCCCGGGCGTGCACGGCGTCTACACCCTCGCCGACCTGGGTGCCGAGGAGGTGGGCATGCCGTGCGCCTGGCCGATCACCCCGGACCAGAAGGCGCCGCAGCGCCCCGTCCTGGCCAAGGACACCGTCCACTTCGCCGGTGAGGGCGTGGCCGTCGTCGTCGCGCGCACCGCCGCCGAGGCGAAGGACGCCGCCGATCTCGTCGAGGTCGACTACGACCCGCTCGACCCGGTCCTCGACATGGAGGCCGCGCTCGCCGAGGGCGCCACCCTCGTGCACCCGGACCTGGGCACCAACGAGTCCGCCACCTGGGTCTTCGACTCGGGCGAGGCCGGCACCGGCGGCAGCGTCGCCGACGCGATCGCCGCGGCCGAGGCCGACCCGGACCAGGTCGTCGTCCGGCGCCGGTTCCGCCAGCAGCGCCTGGTCCCGGCGTTCATGGAGCCGCGCTCCTGCGTGGTCGACCCGACCGGCGAGCAGATGGTCATCTGGTCGGCGACCCAGATCCCGCACATCCTGCGCACCATGACCACGGTGGTCCTCGGGATCCCCGAGTCGAAGCTGCGGGTCATCGCCCCGGACGTGGGCGGCGGCTTCGGCGGCAAGATCGGCGTGCTGCCCGAGGAGATGATGACCGTCCTGCTCGCGCAGAAGCTGCGCAAGCCGGTCAAGTGGACCGAGACGCGCTCGGAGTGCATGCTCACCGCCCACCACGGGCGGGACCAGATCCAGGACCTCGTGATCACCGCCAAGAAGGACGGCACGATCACCGGCCTGGACGTCCGGCTCCTCGCCGACATGGGCGCCTACCTGGGCCTGGTCGGCCCGGGCGTCCCGGTGCTGGGCGCGTTCATGTTCAACGCGATCTACAAGATCCCCGCCTACCGCTTCCAGACCACCAACGTCTTCACCACGAAGACGCTGACGGACGCCTACCGCGGCGCCGGCCGTCCGGAGGCCACGTTCGGCATCGAGCGGATCATCGACGAGCTCGCCGTCGAGCTCGGCCGGGAGCCGCTGGAGCTGCGTGAGCAGAACTGGATCAAGCACGAGGAGTTCCCGTTCACCACGGTGTGCGGGCTGACCTACGACTCGGGCAACTACGAGCAGGCCACCGCCCGGGCCAAGGAGCTCTTCGACTACGACGCCCTGCGCCGCGAGCAGGCCGAGCGCCGCGAGCGTGGCGACCAGGTCCAGCTGGGCATCGGCATCTCGACCTTCACCGAGATGTGCGGCCTCGCGCCGTCGCGCGTGCTGGGCTCGCTGGCCTACGGTGCCGGCGGCTGGGAGGCCGCCAGCATCCGGATGCTGGCCACCGGCAAGGTCGAGGTCATCACCGGCGCCTCCGCGCACGGCCAGGGCCACGAGACCGCGTTCAGCCAGATCGTCGCGGACAAGCTGGGCGTGCCGTTCGAGGACGTCGAGATCCTGCACGGCGACACCGCGTCGTCGCCCAAGGGCCTCGACACCTACGGCTCGCGCTCGCTGGTCGTCGGCGGAATCGCGATCACGATGGCCGCGGACAAGGTCATCGAGAAGGCCAAGAAGATCGCCGCGCACCTCCTCGAGGCCGACGAGGGCGACATCGAGTTCAGCGCCGGGCAGTTCACCGTCCGCGGCACGGACAAGGGCAAGGCGATCCAGGAGATCGCGTTCGCCGCGTTCATGGCCCACGACTACCCGGAGGGCATGGAGCCCTCGCTCGACTCCGACGCCGTGTACGACCCGGAGAACTTCTCCTTCCCGCACGGCACGCACCTCGCGGCGATGGAGGTCGACACCGAGACGGGCCGGGTGAAGCTGCGCCACTACGTCTGCGTCGACGACATCGGCAACGTCGTCAACCCGCTGATCGCCGAGGGCCAGGTCCACGGCGGGCTCGCCCAGGGCATCGCGCAGGCGCTGTTCGAGGAGGCCAACTACGACGACCAGGGCACCCTGGTCAACGGCACGTTCGTCGACTACACGCTGCCGTCGTCGGCCGACCTGCCGAGCTTCACCACCGAGATCGTCAGCACCCCGGCCACGTCGAACCCGCTCGGCGTCAAGGGCGTGGGCGAGGCGGGCACCATCGCCTCCACCCCGGCGATCGTCAACGGCGTGCTCGACGCGATCCGGCACCTCGGCGTCGAGGACATCCAGATGCCGACGACCTCGCAGCGCGTGTGGCGCGCGATCCAGGAGGCGAAGGGCCGCTCCACCCAGGAGACGCCCATCGACACCCACTCGCCCGGCGCCGGCCTCGGTTCCATCGACCCCAACAACCCGCAGGGAGAGGTCCAGTGATCCCCGCCAAGTTCGACTACGTCCGGCCGTCGACGGTCGAGGAGGCCGTCAGCGCGCTCCAGCAGGGCGGGGACGACGCCAAGATCCTGGCCGGCGGGCAGAGCCTGCTGCCGGTCCTCCGGCTCCGGCTCGCCGCGCCGTCGGTCGTCATCGACCTGGGCGGCATCGCGGAACTGCGCCGGATCAGCGAGGACGGGGACCGGATCGCCATCGGCGCCATGGCCCCGCACCACGACGTGATGCGCGACGACCTCGTCAAGCAGCACGTCACGCTGCTGTCGCAGGCCACCTCGACCGTGGCGGACCCGCAGGTCCGCCACCGCGGCACCCTCGGCGGCGCGCTGGCGCACGCCGACCCGGCCGGCGACCTGGGCGCGGTCGCCCTGGCGCTCGACGCCGAGTTCGTGATCGCCGGGTCCTCCGGGACCCGCACGGTCCCGGCGGCCGAGTTCTTCGTCGACTACTTCACCACCGCGATCGGCGAGGGCGAGATCCTCACGCAGGTCCGGTTCCCGAAGTACACCGGCTGGAGCACGCACTACGAGAAGTTCAACCGCACCGCGCAGGCCTGGTCGATGGTGGCCGTCGCGGCCGCGCTGCGGGTCGAGGGCGGCTCCATCGCGGAGGCCCGCATCGGGCTGACCAACATGGGCACCACCCCGCTCCGGGCCACCGGCGTCGAGCAGGCGCTCGTGGGTCAGCCCGCGACCGCGGACTCGGTCCGCGCCGCCGCCGAACACGCGACGGAGGGCACTGCCGCTCCGAGTGACGCCGATGCCGCGGCCGACTACCGTGAACACCTGGCCAGGGTGCTCACCGGCCGGGCGGTGCTGGCGGCCGCCGGCTAGGGCATCCGCGAGGACGGCCGGACGCCTGCCCGGGACACCGGGCAGGCGTCCCGCCGTTTCTCCTACCAGGAGCTCCGCCCGCCGCGGGCGTGGCGGACCCGCCGACGAGGAGACTGGAAGTCATGCAGCTGGAGAACAAGTTCACGATCGCGGCGCCCATCGCGGACGCCTGGGCGGCCCTGAACAACCCGGAGACCGTCGCCCCCTGCTTCCCCGGCGCCACGCTGACGGAGTACACCGGCGACTCGTTCACCGGGACCGTGAAGGTGAAGCTCGGCCCGATCTCCCTCACCTACAAGGGCAAGGGCACCTACATCGAGCGGGACGACGCGAACCACAAGGTCGTCATCGACGCCACGGGGCGCGACTCGCGCGGCAACGGCACCGCGGCCGCCAAGGTCACCGGCTCGATGAAGGCCGACGGCCCGGACAAGACCGAGGTCACGATGGTCACCGACATGACCATCACCGGCCGGCCGGCCCAGTTCGGCCGCGGCGTGATCTCGGACGTCGCCGACAAGATCATCGGTCAGTTCTCGTCCTGCCTCGCCGACAAGCTGGCCGAGAAGCACGAGGCCCAGGCCCCCGCCGCGGCCGAGCCGGTCACCCCGGCGACCACGGCTGCCCCGGCCACCCCAACCGCAGGTGGGGTCGCCTCGGAGCTCCCGAAGCCGACGGCCACCCCGGCCGCCAGCAAGCCCGCCCCGTTGAAGAGCAGCGTCGACGCCATCGACCTGCTCGACACCGCGGGCGCCCCGATCGTGAAGCGGCTCGTCCCCGTCGCCGGCGGGCTGGGTGTGCTGCTCGCGATCTTCCTGATCATTCGCGCGCTGCGGAAGAGCTGACCGCGGCCTGACACGCCCGAGGGCCGGCGACCCGCAAGGGTCGCCGGCCCTCGGCGTTCTCGGTGATCCGACCGCGAGCTGACGGTCAGGCGGTCCTCGCGGGGCGCTGTCGGTGATCGCTGACTTCGTGCGCTCGCGGCAGTGTGACTGGCCTCGAGTGCACCGAAGCGGCGATCAAGGAACGCAGCGCGGGAAGGGGCCTTCTCGGCGCTCATCGTTTCGGTGCGCTTACGGCGGTGCGGCCGACCGTCACTGCACTGAAGCGGCGATCAAGAGTGCAGCTTCGGAAGGCGCGCCCGGGGATCGCCCGTCCGGTGCGTTCACGGCAGTGCGGTCGACCGTCAGAGCACCGGAACGACGATCAGGGGAAAGCTTGTGAGGGTGATCGCCCGGTGGGCGACGTTCGTGTGGAGTACGACGACGGAGTGCGAGGATCGGGGGCATGCACGCCGGCGCGCACAACGCGATCACCGACATCCCCGGGATCCTGGTCGGGCACGCGGCGGTGACCGGGGAGGACGCGCTGAGCGGCACCACGGTGGTGCTCTGCCCGCGCGGGGGTGCGACGGCCGGGGCGGACGTCCGCGGGGCCGCGCCCGGTACGCGCGAGACGGACCTGCTCGCCCCCGGCAACTCCGTGCAACGCGTGCACGCCGTCGTGCTCTCGGGCGGGAGCGCGTACGGGCTGGCCGCGGCGCAGGGGGTGATGGACCGGCTGGAGGCGGCGGGCGAGGGCTTCCCGGTGCCCGGCGGCGTCGTCCCGATCGTGCCGGCCGCGGTGCTCTTCGACCTCGGCCGGGGCGGCCGCTTCACCGCGCGGCCGACCGCGGAGACCGGGGCCGCGGCCTACGACGCGGCGGCCCCCGGTCCCGTCCTGCAGGGCGTGGTCGGCGCGGGCACCGGCGCGACGGCCGGGGGCCTGAAGGGCGGGATCGGCTCCGCCAGCGTGGTCCTCGACGACGGCACCACGGTCGCCGCCCTCGTCGCCGTCAATGCGACGGGCTCGCCGGTGCACGGCCCCACCGGGCGGCTGCTCGGGGCCCGGCACGGCCTGCCCGGCGAGTTCCCCGACACCGAGGTCGCACCGGAGGCGGTCGAGGAGCTGGCGGCGGTGTTCCGCCGGCGCCGCACGCTGACCCCGGCCACGGCGACCTCGCTCGCGGTGGTCGCCACGGACGCGACGCTGGACAAGGCGGGCTGTGGGCGGCTCGCGACGGTCGCGCACGACGGGTACGCCCGCTCCCTCGATCCCGTCCACACCGCGATGGACGGCGACGCGATCTTCGCCCTGGCCACCGGCGACCGCGAGGCACCGGGCCCCGAGGCGCTGTACGCCCTGCACGCCGCGGCCGCCGACGTCGTCGCCCGTGCCGTGGTGCACGCGGTGCTGGCCGCGACCCCGGTCAGCACGAGGGGTGGCTCGTGGCCCTCCTACCGCAGCGTGACCGGCGTCGGCGAACCCGCGGGCGGAGCGCGCTGACGGACGGTCCCGGGCCGCGCAGCCCGACGGAGCCGACGCCGAAGGCCGCGCTGGCCGTCGCGGTCGCCGCGTTCCGACACTCACGGGTGGCGCCCGCAGGTGGGGGCGGGCGCTCAGCCCCCGGCGAAGGGCGGCAGCACGTCGACGACGGCGGCCTCGGGCAGCACGCGCTGCGGGTCGCGCACGGCGACCTCGTCGACGAGGTAGGAGCAGCGGGCGAGCACCCGGGCGAACTCGGGGCCGTGCCGCTCGGCGAGCGTGTCGCCGAGCGCCGCGACGGTGGTCCCGTCCGGCACCTCGACGGACTCGGTGTCCCGGCCGGCGGCCGCCTTCGCGGCCGCGAAGTACCGGACCGTCACGGTCCGCAGTGCGGTGGTGGTCACCGGACTCATTCTCCTCACCCGCCGATCGCGCTCATCGGGCGGTCGGGCTGCAGGAAGCCGGGGTCGTCGATGCCGTGCCCGGCGAGCTTGCCCCACATCGCGTACCGCCAGAGGTCCGCGATCTCCGCGTCGCTCGCGCCGCCGCGCACCAGGGCGCGCAGGTCGGTCTCCGTGCGGGCGAACAGGCAGGAGCGGACCTGCCCGTCGGCGGTGAGCCGGGTGCGGTCGCAGGCGCCGCAGAAGGGCCGGGTCACCGAGGCGATCACGCCGACGCGGGACGGGCCGCCGTCGACGAGATAGCGCTCGGCGGGCGCACCGCCGCGCTCCTCGCCGTCAGGCGTCAGGGTGAAGCGGGTGGACAGCTTCTCCATGATCTCGCCCGCGGTGATCATCTCCGCGCGCTGCCAGCCGTGCTGGGCGTCGAGCGGCATCTGCTCGATGAACCGCAGCTCGTAGCCGTGCTCGACGGCGAAGGCCAGCAGGTCCGTGGCCTCGTCGTCGTTCACGCCGCGCAGCAGCACGCTGTTGATCTTGACGGGCTCCAGGCCGGCCGCACGGGCGGCGGCGAGCCCCGCGAGCACGTCGGACAGCCGGTCGCGGCGCGTGATGCTGGCGAAGCGCTCGGGGCGCAGCGTGTCCATCGAGACGTTGAGCCGGTTGACACCGGCCGCGGCCAGCGCCTCGGCCCGGCGGGCGAGCCCGATGCCGTTCGTGGTCAGCGAGATGTCGGGCCGCGGCTCGAGGGCGGCCGAGGCGGCGATGACCTCCTCGAGCCCCTTGCGCAGCAGCGGTTCGCCGCCGGTGAAGCGGAGCTCGTGCACGCCGAGATCGCGGACCGCGATCGTGACCAGACGGACCAGCTCCGCGTCCGTCAGTTGTTCCTCGCGCGGCATCCATTCGAGGCCCTCGGCGGGCATGCAGTAGGTGCAGCGGAGGTTGCACCGGTCCGTCAGCGAGATGCGCAGATCGGTGGCGACCCGGCCGAACCCGTCGATCAGGCGGCTGTCGTCGGGGCGGCCCGGGTCCCGCTTCGCGGTCCCCCGCAGGGCAGGGAGACCCAGCTCGGTTGCGGTCACGTACACGAGGGTAGCCGCCCGGGGTGATCTTCAACCAGGGCACGAAACGCCAGGTCAGAGGGCTCCGCAGATGCGGGTCCGGACGCCGCCGCGGGCCGCAGGAGCGGGCCGCGACGGCGCCTCCGGCCTGTCCGGAAGGCGAGGATCACCCCGCCCGCCGGACACTGGGCGCCGGGGTCAGATCTCGGTCTTGAGGATGCAGATCGCGAGGTGCGCGTCGAGCACGGCCTCGCGGGCCTTCGCGTCGAGGCCCGGGTCGGCCTCGGCCGCCGCCTTGGCGCTGTCCGCGGCCTGCTCGAGCTCGACGACGGCGTCGTGCGCCGCCGCGTCGCTCTCGGCCGCCAGCCGGCCGGCCTTCGCGGCCTTCGAGTCGAACTCCCGGACGACGGCGAGCAGGACGACGGACGCGTCGGTGTCCGCCTCAGCGGCGCGCAGCGCGGCGCCGGACTTCTCCCGGCACTCCGCGAGCCGGGTCTGGACGTCGGTGAGCGTGAGCATGGGTGACTCCCGTGGTGAGTGCGTGCACGGTCAGGAGCCGGACCCGCGCCCGCGCTCAGGCGGGCGGCTGCACGGGCGGGAGGGAGATGGCGGAACCGGGCCCGGACACCGTTCGGCTCCCGCGGGCGTGTGCTCTTCGCACGGGCATCGCCTCCGCTTCGCCGACGCGGCCGGGCGCGCTCCACCGTGGCCTCGTCCGGGGAACCGGACAAGGGCCGTTCGGCGGAGCATCCGCCCGGCCGTGAGGCCCTGGCGGGTCTAGTGCCGGGCGAGCTCCTGGCGTGCGACGGAGCGGATGTGCACCTCGTCGGGTCCGTCGGCGAAGCGCAGCGCGCGGGCCCACGTGTAGAAGTAGGCCAGCGGGAAGTCGTCGCTCATCGCGGCGCCGCCGTGGACCTGCATGGCCCGGTCGATCACCGTGCAGGCCATCCGCGGGACCACGACCTTGATCGCCGCGATCTCGCTGGCCGCGCCCTTGGCGCCGAACTTGTCGATCAGCCACGCGGTCTTGAGGACCAGCAGCCGGGACTGCTCGATCTCCATGCGGGACAGGGCGATCTGTTCGCGGACCACGCCCTGGTCGGCCAGCGGCCGGCCGAACGCGACGCGGTCCTTGGCGCGCTTGACCATGAGGTCCACGGAACGCTCGGCCATGCCGATCAGCCGCATGCAGTGGTGGATGCGCCCCGGGCCGAGGCGGGCCTGGGAGATGGCGAACCCGCCGCCCTCCTCGCCGAGCAGGTTCGACACCGGCACCCGGACGTCGGTGAGCCTCAGCTCGGAGTGCCCGTGCTGGTCCTGGTAGCCGAAGGTCGGCAGGTGCCGGGTGATCTCCAGGCCCGGGGTGTCGCGCGGGACCAGGACCATCGACTGCTGGCGGTGCTTGGCGGCGTCGGGGTCCGTCTTGCCCATCACGATGAAGATCTGGCAGCGCTCGTCGGCGGCGCCGGAGATCCACCACTTGCGGCCGTTGATGACGTACTCGTCACCCTGCCGCTCGATGCGCGTCTCGACGTTCGTCGCGTCGGACGAGGCGACCTGCGGCTCCGTCATCGCGAAGGCCGAGCGGATCTCGCCCTCCAGCAGCGGGTCGAGCCACTGCTCCTTCTGCTCGGGCGTGCCGAACAGGTGCAGCGTCTCCATGTTCCCGGTGTCCGGGGCCTGGCAGTTGATCGCCTCCGGCGCAATGACCGGCGACCAGCCGGACACCTCGGCCACGGCGGCGTACTCCAGGTTCGACAGCCCCGAGATCGACGGCAGGAACAGGTTCCACAGCCCGCGCTCGCGGGCCTTGGCCTTCAGCTCCTCGACGACGGGCGGCAGATCCCACTCCTGCGGGGTCCCGCGGCGTTCGGCGCGGAAGGCGTCGTACGCGGCCTCGGCGGGGAGGACCTCCTCGTCGAGGAACGCACGCATGCGCTTGGTGTAGTCGGCGGCGGCGGCGCTGGGTTCGAAGTCCACCCGGAAATGACACCACAATGCACCTGCATTAAACAACGGGCCCCACGTGATCTGCGTCCCCCGCCAGGTAGCGACTCGCGCAGACGCGGACATAGGATCCCTACTGTGCCGCAATTCCGGATCGCCGAGGCTGCGCGCCTGCTCGGGGTCAGCGACGACACCGTGCGTCGCTGGGTCGACGCCGGCACGTTGCCCGCGCATCCGGACGCGTCGAACCGCAAGGTCATCGAGGGCGTCGTGCTCGCCGAGTTCGCGCGCGACCACGCCACCGCGCCGGCCGACCCGTCGGGCGTCCGGCGCTCGGCCCGCAACCGCATGGTCGGGCTGGTCACCGCGGTCCTGACGGACCAGGTGATGGCGCAGGTCGAGATGCAGTGCGGGCCGCACCGGGTCGTCTCGCTGATGAGCAGCGAGGCGGTCCGCGACCTCGGCCTGGAGCCCGGTTCGCTCGCGGTGGCCGTCGTCAAGTCCACGAACGTCGTGGTGGAGATCCCCGGAGGAAGTTCATGAAGCGTCTCGTGGCCGCCGGTGTCGCCGGCCTGGCCGTCGTGCTCGCCGCGGCGTGCAGCTCGCCGTCGCAGGCCCCGAGCAGCGGCGGTTCGTCGGCGGCGCCGGAGTCGCGCACGCTGACGGTGTTCGCGGCAGCGTCGCTGACCGAGTCGTTCACCGCGCTCGAGAAGCAGTTCGAGACCGACAACCCGGGCGTCGACGTGAAGCTGAGCTACGGCGGCTCGTCCGATCTGGCGCAGCAGATCGTCAACGGCGCCCCGGCGGACGTCTTCGCCGCGGCCAGCGACTCCACGATGAAGACGGTGTCCGACGCCGGCCTCACCGCCGCCGCGCCGACCGTGTTCGCCACGAACGTCCTGCAGATCGCGACGGCGCCGGGCAACCCCAAGGGCGTCGCCGCGTTCGCCGACCTCGCGAAGCCGGAGGTCAAGACCGTCGTCTGCGCGCCCCAGGTACCGTGCGGGGCGGCCACCACGAAGGTGGAGCAGAGCACCGGCGTCGACCTGAAGCCGGTCAGCGAGGAGAACGACGTCAAGTCCGTGCTGAGCAAGGTGTCCACCGGCAACGCCGACGCGGGCCTGGTCTACGTCACGGACGTCAACGCCGCGAAGGGGCAGGTCCAGGGCGTGAGCTTCCCGGAGTCCTCCGCCGCGAAGACCAACTACCCGATCGCCGTGGTGAAGAACGCCCCGCAGGCCGACCTCGCGCAGAAGTGGGTCCAGCTGGTCGAGGGCGAGACCGGGCAGAAGACGCTCGAGGCCCAGGGCTTCGGCGCCGCATGAGTCCCCTCGTGAGCACATGACGGCTCCCCCCGCCACGCGGGCACGGACCGCGCGGAAGCCCGACCGGCACGAGCAGTCGGTCGGGCTCCCGTGGTTCGTGTGGATCCCCGCGGGCCTCGCGTTCCTGCTGATCGCGCTCCCGGTCGTGGGCCTGCTGTGGAAGGCCGACTGGGCGCGGATGCCCGAGCTGCTGCTCAGCGACGCGGCGCTCGACGCCCTCCGGCTCTCGCTGGAGACGGCCGCGATCTCCACGCTGCTGTGCATCCTGCTGGGCGGGCCGCTCGCCGTCGTGCTGGCGCGCGGGCGGGTGCGGGGCCTGCGGACGCTGCGCTCTGTCGTGCTGCTCCCGCTGGTGCTGCCGCCGGTCGTCGGGGGTCTGGCGCTGCTGTTCCTGCTCGGCCGCACCGGCCTGGTCGGGCGCGGGCTGGAGCTGGCCTTCGGGATCACGGTCCCGTTCACCACGGCCGCCGTGGTGCTCGCGCAGACCTTCGTGGCGCTGCCCTTCCTCGTCGTCTCGCTGGAGGGGGCGCTGCGCACCGCGGGCCGGCGGTACGAGGCCGTCGCGGCCACCCTCGGGGCCTCGCCGTCGCTGGCCTTCCGGCGGGTCACGATCCCGCTGGTCCTGCCCGGTCTCGCGTCCGGCGCGGTGCTGGCCTTCGCCCGGTGCATGGGGGAGTTCGGCGCCACCATCGCCTTCGCCGGCAGCCTGCAGGGCACCACCCGGACGCTGCCGCTGCTCGTCTACCTGGAGCGGGAGACGGACGTCGACGGGGCCGTCGCGCTGTCGCTGCTGCTGGTCGTCGTGGCGATCGTCGTGATCGTCCTGGGGCGGCCGCGCGGGTCGGAGGGGCTCACATGAGTCTCGACGTCGACGTCCGGCTCGACCGGGAGTCGTTCTCCCTGGACGTGGCCCTGTCCGCCGCGCCCGGTGAGGTGGTCGCCGTGCTCGGGCCCAACGGCGCCGGCAAGTCGACGCTGCTCGGAATCCTGTCCGGGCTGCTGCGGCCCGACGCCGGGCACGTGCGGGTGGGCGACCAGACCGTGACGGACGTCGGGGCGGGCGTGTTCGTGCCGGCGCACCGCCGCGGCGTCGGACTCCTCGCTCAGCAGGCGCTGCTCTTCCCACACATGACCGCCGAGGCGAACGTCGCGTTCGGGCCCCGGGCCCGGGGCGTCCCGAAGCGGGAGGCCGAGGCGCGGGCGCGGGCCCTGCTCGCCGACGTCCTGCCCGACGTCCCGGGGCTCGCCGGGCGCAGGCCCGCCCAGCTCTCCGGCGGCCAGCAGCAGCGCGTGGCGCTGGCCCGCGCGATCGCGCCGGAACCCGGCCTGCTGCTGCTCGACGAGCCGCTCGCCGCCCTCGACGTCGACGCCGCCCCCGCCATGCGCTCGCTGCTCCGCCGGGTGATCCGGGACGGCAAGCAGACCGCGGTGCTGGTCACGCACTCCGCGCTCGACGCGCTGGTGCTCGCCGACCGGGTGGTCGTGCTGGGGCACGGGCGGGTCGTCGAGCGGGGGCCCACGCGGGAGGTGCTCGGCCGGCCCCGCAGCGCCTTCACCGCCCGTATCGCGGGCCTCGACCTGATTCCCGGGGTCCGCGAGGCGGGGGTGCTGCGCACGGGCGACGGCACGGTGATCGCGGGGCGGGAGACGGGGGGGCCGGGCGGCGCCGGGGAACCGGCGGTGGCGGTGTTCCCGCCGTCGGCGGTCGCGGTCTTCGCCGAGGAGCCGCACGGCAGCCCCCGCAACGTCCTGCCGGTCCGGCTGGCCTCGATCGAGCCGCGCGGCGACGTCGTCCGGCTGCGGGCGGCGCCGCGGGAAGGTGGGCCGGAGTGGCTCGACGGCCTCGCCGCGGACGTCACGCCCGCCGCGGTCGCCGACCTCGCCGCCGAGCCCGGCAGCGCGCTCTGGTTCGCGGTCAAGGCCACCGAGGTGGAGATCCACCCCGCGGGCTGACCCGACGGCGTGAAGCGCCCGGAGCGGGCATTCACACGCTCCTGTCTCTCGCAACTCAGGGTCACCTCTCGGGTCACAGGAGTCACCCGAGCCACTATCGTGTACCTATGTCGCGGGGCGGTGGGGGCCTACCGTCGCTTTCCGTGACACGTCAGCTGCTGCGGCTCGCCTTCGTCGCGATCGCCGTCGGGCTCCTCCCGGTGACCGGCTCCGTCGCGCTGGCGAGTCCGGCCGACGCCGCGGGGACCGCGCTCTCCGCCGACCTGTCCGTCGGCGCGCCGGCGAGCACCGGCCTGCCGGGCGACTACGTGGTCCTCGCGCAGGACGCGCAGCGGGCGACCGACGCCGCCTCCGAGGTCGGGGTCTCGCCGACGACCGTCTTCACCCGGGCGCTGACCGGCTTCGCCGCCCGGCTGACCGCCGAGCAGCTCGCCCAGCTGAAGGGGCTGCCGGGGATCCTCGGGATCGAGGAGGACCGGCGGTTCGACCCGCTGGGGCCCCGGTCGGCACGGCTGCCCGGGCTCACCGAGGCCACCCAGGAGAACCCGCCGAACTGGGGCCTGGACCGGATCGACCAGCGCGACCTGCCGCTCGACGGCCGCTACACCACCCGCGCCACGGGCCGGGGCGTCACCGTCTACGTGGTGGACACCGGCGTCGACGTCACGCATCCGGAGTTCGGCGGCCGGGCGGCCTGGGGCACCAACACGATCGACGGCAACGACAGCGACTGCGACGGCCACGGCACGGTCGTCGGCGGGATCGCCGCCTCGCGCGACTACGGCGTGGCCAAGGACGCGCAGGTCCGTGCGGTGAAGGTGCTCGACTGCAACGGCTCCGGCACCCTCTCCTCGCTGCTCTCGGGCATCGACTGGGTACTCCAGAACCACCGGGGCGGCCCCGCGGTGGCGGTCATGTCCTGGAGCTACGGACCCTCGGACGCGCTGCTCTCCGCGGTCACGAACCTGATCGACGACGGCGTGTTCGTCGCCTCCTCGGCCGGCAACAACGGGGCGAACGACTGCGGCGTCGCCCCGCGGGCGGCGTCCGGGGTGCTCGTGGTGGCCAACTCGACGATCGACGACCGGCGCAACAGCTCGTCGAGCACGGGGCCGTGCGTGAGCGTCTACGCGCCGGGGACCAGCATCGTCGCGACCACGCCGGGTGGCCGGACCGCCTCCTACACCGGCACCTCGATGGCCGCGCCCTTCGCCGCGGGCGTCGCCGCGCTGTACAAGCAGACCTACGGCGACGCCCCCAGCGCCACGATCAAGAAGTGGATCGTCGACAACGCGGTCCCGGGGAAGATCGCCGGCGGCGACGAGGGCGGCACCCCGAACCGGCTCCTGAACACCGCCGGGGGGGGGTTGGGGGGGGGGGGGTGGTTGGGCGAATCGAGAGACAACCCGGGGTGGGGGGTGGGGGGTTTATTTTATGTGTTGAGGGGGGGAGACTTAACGG
>NZ_JBEZDN010000080.1:0-7643 GCF_040648315.1 Pseudonocardia sp. NPDC049154 | reverse complement strand
CACTCCGCCGGCCGCCCCCCCCCCCCCCCCACCCACCGCCCCCTTCAACCCCGGGGGGTTGTCTGGGTATCTTCCCACTTCTCCATAACCCGCCACTCACAGGGGTCAGGCGTACTTGGTCATCACGTGCTTGACGCGGGTGTAGTCCTCCACGGAGTAGCCGGAGAGGTCCTTGCCGTAGCCGGACTGCTTGAACCCGCCGTGCGGCATCTCCGCGACCAGCGGGATGTGGCAGTTCAGCCACACGCAGCCGAAGTCCAGGCCCCGGCTCATCCGCTGCGCCCGCGAGTGGTCGGTGGTCCAGACGCTGGAGGACAGGCCGTAGTCCGTGTCGTTGGCCAGGTGTAGCGCCTCCGCCTCGTCGGTGAAGGTCTGCACCGTGATCACCGGCCCGAAGATCTCCTCGCGGACCAGCTCGTCGTCCTGGCGCAGGCCGTTGACCACCGTGGCCGGGAAGAAGAATCCGGGCCCGCCGGCCGGGGAGCCGCCGGCGAGCACGGACGCGTGGCCGGGGACCCGCGAGAGCAGGCCCGAGACCTTCTCGAACTGTGCGGCGTTGTTCAGCGGCGGGATGAAGAGGTCCTCCGAGTCGGGTCCTGCGTCGTCCTCCTCGGAGGAGAACCGCACCGCGCGGGCGACCTCGGCGAGCGCCTCGGCCAGGTCGCCCGCGATCGACTCGTGGGCGAGCACCCGCGTGGCGGCGGTGCAGTCCTGGCCGGCGTTGAAGAACCCGGCGACGGCGATGTCCTCGGCGGACGCGGCGACGTCCGAGTCGGCGAACACCACGACGGGGGCGTTGCCGCCGAGCTCCAGGTGCACCCGGGTGACGTTCGGGGCCGCCGCCGCGGCGACCGCCTTGCCCGCCCGCGTGGACCCGGTGATCGCGACCAGCGCCGGAATGGGGTGCGCGGAGATCAACGCACCGGTGCTGCGGTCGCCGCACACGACGTTGAGCACCCCCGGGGGCAGGAACTCGGCGAACAGCTCGGCCATCCGGGTCGTCGACGCCGGGGTGGTGTCCGAGGGCTTGAGCACCATGGTGTTCCCGCCCGCGAGCGCGGGCCCGATCTTCCAGGTGGCCATCATCATCGGGTAGTTCCACGGCGTGATCGCCCCGACCACACCCAGTGGCTCGCGGCGGACCGACGACGTGTGCCCGGCCATGTACTCCGCCGACGCCCGGCCCTCCAGGGTGCGGGCCGCCCCGGCGAAGAACCGGAACTGGTCGACCATGACCGCGATCTCCTCGGAGTGCGTCAGGGCCTTCGGCTTGCCGGTGTCCCGGTGCTCCAGCTCGACGAGCTCGTCGGCGTTCGCCTCGACGGCGTCGGCGATCCTCAGCAGCGCCGCCTGCCGCTCCGAGGGCGTGATGTCGGCCCAGTGCTCGTCGTACGCCCGCTTCGCGCTCGCGTAGGCGGCGTCGACGTCGGCCTGTCCGGACAGCGGCGCGGTCGCGTAGACCTCGCCGGTCGACGGGTCGACGATCTCGGTCGTGCGCCCGTCCGAGGCGGGGACCGGCTTGCCGTCGACGATGTTGTGGAAGGTCTGCATGGTGCGGGGCTCCTTCGACGCACGGTCCGTCAGGCGAAGGCGGGCATGATCTTCTCGGCGATCAGGGTGAGCTGTTCGTCGACCGTCGGGACCCCGGTGATCTCGCGGCCCATGAACGTCCTGACGAGGTGCGCGTCGGTGATCGCGCAGATCATGTGGTTGGCGCCGCCCTGCTGCATCTCGCGGATCTTGTCGATGCATTCCTCGGGGGTCCCGGCCACGGAGAGCTTGTCCGCCAGGTCGTCCGGGGTCGCGTCGATGGAGCCGGCCAGGTCGCCGGCCACGAACTTGTCCAGGATCGGCTTCATCTCCGACGGCGAGACGCCGTTGCGCTCCAGCAGCGAGTCCGGCATCGACGACGCGTACAGCCCGACCACCGACTTGGCGGCCTCCTTGGCCTTGGCCGAGTCCTCCCCGACGGTGACCACGCACCAGGCGCCGATGTCCAGGTCGTCGACGTTCTTCCCGGCGCGCTCGGCGCCGATCTTCATGTTGTCGTACATGTACCGGTACGCCTCGCGCGTGTAGCCCAGCGCCAGGTGGCAGCCGTCCGAGATCTCGCCGGCGACCTGGAAGGACCTCGGCCCGGCCATCGCGCCCATCTTCACCGGCACCCGCTCGGCGACCGGCCGGGCGAAGGTGAACAGGCCCTTGTACGTGAAGAACTCGCCGTCGTGCGTGATCGCGCCCTCGTCCAGCAGGGTCCGGATGACGCCCACGCCCTCCTTCACCCGGGACAGCGGCTTCTGCGTGCTCCAGTCCATCCCGTACTGCGCGAGCAGGCCGAAGTTGCCGGACGACAGGACGACCTCGGCGCGACCACCGGTCAGCTCGTCGAGCGTGGCGGTGGCCTGCGCGATGAGCGACGGCTCGCGCAGCACGACCCCGGACACGCTCGGGCCCATCATGATCCGGGACGTCTTGTCCGCCGCCGCCGCGAACAACAGCCAGAGGTCCTTGTGCCAGGTCTCGTCCGCGGCGTAGACGGCGTGGAAGCCGAGCTCGTCCGCCAGCTGGATGGACTTGAGCGACTCGGCGAGGGGGTAGTCGGGAAGCATGACGTAGCTGAACTTCATCGAGGGTCTCCCGGTGAGTGGTGGGGTTCAGGCTTCGTTCTCGATCTCGGTGATCAGGTCCGAGCCGGTGATCGTCCTGCGCGCGAAGTGCGCGTGCATCCAGTCGAGGTGGTCGTGGCGGGCGTGCATGATCCGCAACGTGTCCCAGTTCGGGAACGTCTGCTGCAGGACCCAGCGCTCCATCAGCCGCGGGTCCACCTCGAAGACGTGCTCGTGGGTGGTGATCGCGACCTCGGAGGCGCGCTGCGGGGCGGGCGGGGTGTTCTCGTCGGAGTACCGGTAGCTCATTGCGGCCCCCTGAGCTCGTCGAGCCGGGCGGAGACGTCGGCGGCGTCGCCGGTGTAGGCGAGGTCGAGCAGGTACTTGCCCGGGTTCATGATGTTGTTCGGGTCGAGCATCCGTTTGACGCCGAGCATCACGTCGAACCCGCGCCCCAGCTCGCGCGGCACGAGGTCGACCTCGCCCTCCCGGCACGAGCCGTGGCAGGCGCTGATCGACCCACCGTGCGCCAGGGCGGCGGCGGCGATGTCCCGCTTGGCCTTCACCCACATCGCCCACGCGTCGTCGTCCAGGCGCTGCTCCCAGATCCCGACGTCGATCTCGGTCAGGTAGTCCACCCCGGTGTCGGCGGAGGTGTAGGCGAACATGCCCCAGTCGTCGAACACGTCCGTCTTCCGGCGCAGGTCGGCGACGATCTCGTGCCAGGCCTTCGTGACGGCCGGGACCTGGGTGTAGTTGACGGCCGCGTCCTCGCAGTGCCAGGACATCGGCACGACCTGGCCGCTCTTGGTGCGCCCGTGCAACGGGGTGGCGTAGCGGTCGTGCCGGGCGGCCCAGTCGCCCTCGGAGATCTCGTCGCCGAGGTAGCGCGCGCCGTGCTCCTTCGCGATCCGGAACAGCCGCTTCCCGCCGACCCGGACCTCGTCCTCCCAGCCGTAGAGCACCGCGCAGGTCAGGGCGCGGACGTCCGCGGGCTGGGGGATGTAGGCCTCGTCGTCCCGGCGGAGGTAGGCGACCTTCCACTCGTCGAACAGGACGGCGCCGGCGAAGGTCGCGACGCCGGCGCGGGCCAGCGCGCCGGTGAACCGGTAGGCGGCGTCGTAGTCGTCGAAGGCCCAGAACGGGCTCAGCTCCGCCTCGGGCTTGGGGTAGAGCTTCAGCGTGGCGCGGGTGGCGATGCCGAGCGTGCCCTGGTGCCCCATGAACAGGTGCTTGAGCTGGTAGCCGGACGAGGACTTCGAGATCTTGCGCCCGATCCCGTCCCCGACGTGCAGGATCTCGCCGGTAGGGAGCACGAAGTCGAAGCTGAGCACGAGGTCGCGGGTGTGGCCGTAGCGCGCCCCGATCAGCGACCAGCCGGACGTCCCGATCCGGCCGCCGACCAGCGAGCACGGGTACGACGCGGGGTCGTCCGGATAGATCAACCCGTGCTTGGCCAGCACCTCGTTGAGCTTGAGCATGTTGATGCCCGTGCCCACGGTGACGGTGCGGTTCTCCACGTCCAGCTCGTGGATCTGGTTCATCCGCTTGACGTCCACGACTATCCCGCCGCGCAGCGGCACCGCGCCGTCGGTGAGTCCGGTCCCGCCGTCCCGCGGGACGACCGGGCACTTCAGCTCGTTCGCGATCGCGACGACCGCGGCGACCTCCTCCGTGGACTCCGGCAGCACCGCGAGGTCCGGCACCCGCTCGCGCCACCGGTGCACCGGGAACGGCGCGGGGACGCGGGCGCGGTTGTAGCGGTCCGTCTTCGCGGTGAGGATCTGGTCGGGGCGCAGCACCTCGGCGAGGCGCTCGACGACGCGGTCGATCAGGTCGGGGGGTGGGCGCTCCAGGGTGGTCACTTCGCGCAACCCCCACATCGTCTGTCCCCCACGGCCCCGCGGCTGCCGCCGACCTCGATCCCCAGCGACTCCGCGACGATCTCGTGGATGTCGATCACGTCGATGTCCCGCGCGTCGCCGGCCTCGGAGAGCGGCCGCTCGGACCACGGGCAGGCGCTGACCAGGGTGTCCACGCCCAGCTCCGCGGCGTGCCCGAGGCGCTTGTCGGAGATCGCGGCGGTGAGCTCGGGCTTCTCCACCGGCAGGCCCCCGCCCCCGCCGGAGCAGTAGGACCACTGGGTGACCCGGTCGACGTCGTGAAAGGTCAGCCCGGGGATGCTCCGGAGCACCTGGCGGGGCTCCTCCCAGATCCCCTTGCGCTTGTTGAGCCGGCAGGGGTCGTGGTAGGTGATCGTCCGGTTCACCGGGACGGTCGGGGTCAGCCTGCCCTGGGCGAGCAGGTCCGCGAGGACCTCGATCACCAGCACGACCTCGATGTCGAACTCGGCGCCGAAGTACTTCGGGTAGTCCTCGGTGAAGCTGATGTAGTCGTGCGGATCGAGCACCAGGACCCGCTTGGTGCCGGTCGCGCGCCAGTTGTCGAGGTTGTGCCGGGCGAACCGCCGGGCCTGGTCGACGTAGCCCATCTCGGCGGCGGGTCCGCCGCAGCACCACTGCTCGCCCATCAGCCCGAACTCGTAGCCGGCCTGCTGCAGGATCTGCGCGACGGCGCGGGGCACGGCGGTGCGGTAGAAGGCGGCCTCGCAGTCCACGAAGAGAACGGTTTCGCCGCCGATGGGGATGTCGAGTCCCTCGGCCCAGTCGCGGACGTTCTCCTGGCTGATCTCGGTGTCGCCGAGCACGGGCTCGTGAGTGCGATCGTTCGTCCGCTCGTTCCAGGTCTTCCACTGCGGCTGGTGCACCCCGGACTCGACGGCCAGCGCCCGGACCGCCTTGACGACGTCGACGGTGCGGGTGCGGAACCGGTAGAAGTCGCCGGTGAACAGGGTGTTGGGGCAGCGCAGCTCGCAGGCCCCGCACTGGGTGCAGTTGACGTAGTCCGCGGCGATGTCGGCGACCTCGAGCTCGCCCTTCTCCATCGCGACGATGTTCGCGTGGAAGGCGGTCGGGGTCCACGACTCGTTGCGGGTCACCTGCATGACCGGGCAGACCTCGCGGCAGAACTTGTGGCCGGACGAGTAGCAGTTGTACGAGGCGTTGCGCCACTCCGCGACGAACTCGGCGGTGCGCCGGTCGGTCAGCTGCAGCGGGACCGGGCCGTGGACGGTCTCCGGATAGGTCCCGAGCTCGGGGTCGTTCGCCGGGTCGCCGGGGGTGAAGGGTCTCTGTAGTGCTTCGGGCCGCCCGGTGCGCTCGGGTTCGGTCTGCGTCACGCGGTCCTCCGGGTGTGGTGGCGGTCACGTCAGGAGAAAAGCTATGAAATCACATCTCAAAGTTCTCGACTAGGCTGTCCGGGCCGCGTGACACACTCGTGGCACCCGTGTTAAGGCTGGATCCGATCTTGTGGAGGTGCGCGTGCGGCTCCCCGCGGGCGACGCGCGACGGGCCGTCTTCGCTCCCCTGGACGACGGGGCCATGCGCAGCGAGGCCGTCGTGCGCCGGCTGGGCAGCGCGATCGGGCTCGGCATCATCGTCGACGGCGAGCAGCTCCCGTCGGAACTGCAGCTGGCCGCGTCGCTCAACGTCTCCACGGTCACGCTGCGGGACGCGCTGTCGGACCTGCGGGCGCGCGGGCTCGTCGCGACCCGGCGCGGGCGGGGTGGCGGCAGCTTCGTCGTGGCCTCGGAGGAGGCGCTCACCGAGCTGAGCCGCGGGCGGCTGCGCGAGCTGGGCAGCACGGACCTGCGCGAGCTGGGCGACGTGCGGGCCGCCGTCAGCGGGACCGCCGCCCGGCTCGCGGCGGAGCGGGCCGCGGACTCCGAGATCGAGCGCCTCCGGGAGACGCTCGGCCGGCTCGCCGCGGCCCCCGGCGGCACCGAGCAGCGCCGGATCGAGGGGCGCTGGTTCATCGACATCGCCGCGGCCGCGCAGTCCGTCCGCCTCACCCGGGAGGAGATCGAGCTGCAGTTCGAGCTGGGCCAGCTGCTCTGGGGCACGGAGCGGACGGAGGCCGAGCTCGCGGCCACCATCGCGGACCACCACCGGGTCGTCGACGCGATCGCGGCTCGCGACCCCGCGACCTCCCGCCGGCTGGTCGAGGAGCACGTCGCCGCGGTCACTGCGCAGCTGGTCGACGCGCACGTGCGGCTCACCCGGCGCGGCCACCGGCGGGCCGACCACGCCGACGCCTACCCCGAGGCGGCAGGCTCGTGAGCGCCCCCGCGGACCAGGCCGCACTCGTCATCGGATCGGTGGTCGAGCGGGTCTTCCGCTCCGTCGCCGAGGTGCACGACGGCCTGCTGGCGGGGTACCGCGCCGCAGGTGCCCGCGGCGCGCGGATGTGCGACCGGGACGTCACCGCGCTGCGGGAGCCGCTGCTGGCCCTGCTCGCCCGGGAGCGGGAGGTCGCCGTCGGCATGGGCGTGATCGTGGCGCCGGGGCTGCTCGCCGACCGGCCCCTGCGGATGGAGTGGTGGCAGGCGGAGGAGGCGGCGGGGCATACGGCCGAGCCGGTGATGCTGGAGGTGGACCTCAACCCGGCCAGCGTGGGCTTCTACGACTACGCCTCCGCCGAGTGGTTCACGGTGCCCCGGCGCACCGGCCGGCGACACGTCGTCGGGCCCTACGTGGACGTGCACGGCACGGATCGCTACCTGCTCACCCTGACCCTGCCGGTGATCGCGGACGGGGAGTTCGTCGGGGTCGCGGGGGCGGACGTCCCGGTGGCGCGGTTCGAGACCCTGGTACTGCGCGAGCTGGGGGACCTGGCCGCGGACGTGGTGGTGGTGAACCCGGAGGACCGGGTGGTGTTCTCCACCTCGGCGCGGTGGCTCGCGGGCTCGCGCGCGGATCTCTCCGGAGCGGCGGACGTCCACGCCCTCCCCGAGCCGCACTGGCGCGTCGCCGTCCCGCACTGAAGACGGTGCCGGATGAGCGAACGGCGCTCTCGTTCACGAGGTGTGAGCGAGGGCGCCGTCCACCGGGGTCAGTCGAAGGGGCCGTTGAGCAGGCCGCCGGCGGGGCCGTCGAGGTAGGTGAAGCCGGGGTCGGGGAACTCGGTCTCGAGGCCGTC
>NZ_JBEZDN010000079.1:0-35285 GCF_040648315.1 Pseudonocardia sp. NPDC049154 | reverse complement strand
GCGGCGCCCGGGACGCGAACCCCAACCCGCGCAGCGCCGCCGAGGCCGAGGCCCCGGCGGCGGAGTGCCGGGCGCGCGGCGTCGACGCCGTCGCCCTGCGCGGCGACGTCGGCGACGACGCGGCCTGCCGCCGGGTCGCCGCCGAGGTCGCGCAGCGGTGGGGCCGGATCGACGTCCTGGTCAACAACGCCGGCCGCACGCGGATCGTCCCGCACTCCGACCTCGACGGGCTCGCCGCCGAGGACTTCGAGGCGATCTACCGCACCAACGTGATCGGCGCCTACCAGATGACCCGGGCCGTGGTCCCGCACATGCGGGAGCGTGGGTACGGGGCCGTGGTCAACGTGTCCTCCACCAGCAGCCTCGACGGCGAGGGCTCGTCGATCGCGTACGCGGCGTCGAAGGGCGCGCTCAACACGTTGACGGTGTCGCTCTCGCGGGCGCTCGCCCCCGAGATCCGGGTCAACGCCGTGGTCCCCGGCTTCATCGGCACCCGCTGGTTCTCCGGGCCGCTCGGCGAGGAGGCGTACCAGCAGCTGGTGGGTCGGGTGCAGCAGACCACGCCGCTGCGGCGCGCGGGCACGCCCGAGGACATCGCCGTCGCCGTGGTCTTCCTGTGCGACGAGGGCGCGGAGCACATCACCGGCACCACGCTGGTCTCCGACGCCGGGGCGAGCCTGAAACCGCGGAGCTAGACCGGCCAGACGACTCCGCCACCGTGTCGACCTTGCCGCGGGCCGCCCACTCCTCGCAGATCGCGAGCGCATAGGCGGCCACGCCCTCGGGATGGCCCCGCCACATCCGCACCGCCGGATGGTGCTGCCAGCCGTACCCCTCCCGCACCTGCGCACGCAGGATCTGCAGCGCTTCGACGCGCTGCTTGCCCAGCCGCCGGTCGTCGAGCGCCCGGGCGCTGGCGGCGAAGTCGGGGTACGGGAGGAAGGTCTGCACCACGGACCGTGAGGTACCCGCTCGACGCGGGCCTCACCGAGCTGACCGGAACCCACCACCCCGTCGTGAGTGGCGATGGTCGCCAGAGCGACTATCGGCACTCACAGGGGTCTCCACGCACGGATCGCGGGCTCAGATCGGCAGCCGGTCCCTGCCCGTCTCCCGCAGGGTGAAGACCGTGACCAGGCCGACCAGCGCCACACCCAGCACCCAGAAGGCGGGGGACATCGCGTTGCCCGTGGTGAACTGTGGGAACGCCGGCACCTGGGCGAGGCCGTTGACCGCCATGTGGACGACGTAGACCAGCGTGACCACCACGATGCTGGACGTGGCGCCGAGCAGCGCGAACGCGGGCCAGGCCAGGATCAGGTAGAGCACGTAGGCCGAGATCAGGACCGGGCGGCGGCCGAAGCGGTCCGTGAGCATCCCGGCGAGCGGGTAGGTGGCGCAGGCCAGCGCGATGCCGATCGCGGACGCCCAGTACACCGACTGCTTGTCGAAGCCCTCGGTCTGGATGAGGTAGGTGGAGAAGTAGGTCAGACCGACGTACCCGGTGCCGTTCATGGCGATCGCGATGCCGATGACTCGCAGCACGGAGCCCGGCTTCTCCTTGATCACGGTCAGCAGCGGGCTGCGCTCGACCTCGTGCTTCTCGGCCATCGCCTCGCACTCGGGGGTGTCCTCCAGCCGGACCCGCACCCAGAGGCAGATCGCGGCCAGCGGCAGCGCGATCAGGAACGGCACCCGCCAGCCCCAGGAGGCCATCTGCTCGGGCGTGGTCAGCGCCGTCGCCAGGCCCTGGGCCACAACGGTTCCCTGGTCGCCACCCTGAGCCTCGGCGGGCGCAGCGAGGACTTCGCCGGTGCGGCGGGCGAGTCCCGCGCCGCCGCCGTCCGCGCGGCCGCCGCCCGCCTCGGCGCGACGGTCGCCGCCGCGCGCCTCTAGGCCCCGCGTTCAGCTCCCGGAGGTGACGAGGGTGGTGATGCGGACCAGCGACGGAACGGTGGGCGTGGAGCCGAAGCCGAACCGGACCGGCGGCCGGACCGGCGCGAGGGGGCCCCGGTCCTCTCCGTCCCAGCGGACGACGGCGGCGGTGAGGCGGTGCAGGTCGAGCGCGCCGTAGTACTCGGTCCGAGCCCCGCCCGCGCTGCCGACGGTCCGGACGCCCGGCAGGACGCGGCGGGCGACGGCGTCGATCGTGCCGATCCAGCGCGGTGCGGTCGCGAGCGGCCGCGGCACCGCGCGGAGCAGCAGGCCGAGCGGCGTCCGCCCGCCCACGCGGTACGCGCACTCCAGCGGCCCCGCGCGGACCTGCCGGCGGTCCCCGCGGATCTCGTGGTCGACGGGCCCGATCCGCACCTCGTCGAAGGCGTACGTCGCGGACACGAAGTCGGCGACGCGGTGGTCCGGCGCGAGCAGGAGCCGGTGCCCGTCCGGCTGCTCGACCATGACGTCGGTGAAGGGGCCCAGCGGGGAGCGCGGCCAGTGCCCCACCACGACGCGCAGCCCGGAGCCCGTGCCCAGGCCGGCGATCCAGCCGTCGAAACGATCGATCACCCCACCTGCGTACCCGCGTCCCGGCGCGGGATGCTGGACGAGTGCTGGAGCTCGACCACCTCATCGCCTTCCTGCCCGGTCCTCCGGAGCCGCCGGACGGGCTGCTGCTCGACGACGGCACCCGGCACGTCGGGCAGGGCACCCGCAACCGGCGGATCCTCTTCGCGCGGCACTACGTCGAGCTGCTCTGGATCGACGAGCCGGAGGTCGAGCGGGCCTCCGGACTGGGGTTCGCGGCCCGGTGCGCCCGGACCGCGTACCCGTTCGGGATCGTGCTGCGCGGCACGCTCCCCGAGGGCCGTTTCCGCCGCTACACCGTGCCGAACGGGCCGACGCTCGCGGTGCACGAGGGCGAGCCGGACATGCCGTTCCTCGCCGTCGCCGAGCTGTCCGACGCCCAGCTCACCGGCCTGGCCCACCGGCCCGGTCCCCTGCACCCCGGCGGCGCCACCGGCATCGTCGCGGCCCGGCTGACCGGGGCGGTCCCGCCGGGGCCCGCGCTCCCGGGCGTCTCGCTCACCCCGGACGGCGCGCCCTCGCTGCGCCTGCTCCTCGACTCGGGCCCGCCGCTCGTCCTGCCCTGAGTGGCTCGTCGCTCCCTAGTAGCTCCGCGGCAGCCCCAGGACCTGCGTGCCGATGTGGGCGAGGACCAGCTCCTCGGCGACGGGGATGTTGCGGGCGATGCGGGAGTCGCGGAACAGCCGCTCCACCGGGTACTCCTTCGAGTACGCCATGCCGCCGAAGGTCTGGAAGGCCTGGTTGGCGGCCTCCCACCCCACCTGCGCCCCGGTGAGCTTGGCGATGTTGGTCTCGGCGTGGCAGGGCAGGCCCCGGTCGAAGAGCCACGCCGCCTTGTAGGTCATCAGCCTGCCCAGCTCGGTCTTCGCCTTGATCTGCGCGAGCGGGAACTGGATGCCCTGGTTGGAGCCGATCGGGCGGCCGAACACCTCGCGCTCCTTCGCGTACCGCACGGCGACGTCGAGGGCGGCGTCGGCGGTGCCCACTCCCCCGGCCGCGGCGAGGATGCGCTCGGGGTTGAGGACGTCCCACAGCACCGAGAAGCCGCCGTCGACCTCGCCGAGGACGTTCTCGGCGGGCACCCGCAGGTCGTCGAAGAAGACCTGGCTGGAGGTGACGACGTTGCTGCCCAGCTTCGGGATCGGGGTGTACTGCAGCGTCCCCGCGGCGACCGCCTCCTTGACGTCGACCAGGAACAGCGTGAATCCGCCCGTCCGGGGCTTCGCCTCCTCCGCTGGGATCGTGCGCGTGATCGCGATCATCCAGTCGGCGTTCTCCAGCCCGGAGATCCAGATCTTCTGGCCGTTGATCACGAAGTCGCCGCCGTCCCGCACGGCGCGGGTGCGGATGCGGAGGGCGTCGCTGCCGGCGTCGGGCTCGGTGAGGGCCATGCAGAACTGGGTGTCGCCGGACGCGAGGCCGGGCAGCAGGCGCTTCTTCTGCTCCTCGGTGCCGTGCCGGGCCAGCGTGGTCGCGCCGAACCCCGGCGTGAGGACGTAGAGGAAGATCCCACCGGTCCCGCCCGACGCGGCCAGGGTCTCGCAGGCCACCGCCAGCTCGAGCATCCCCTGCCCGCCGCCGCCGTACTCCTCCGGCACGGTGAGCCCGATCCAGCCACCATCGGCCAGGTCCCGCCAGACCTCCCACGGGAAGCGGTGCTCCTCCTCCAGCCGCGACCAGTAGGCGTGGTCGTAGCGGGCGCCGATCGCCCGCACGCCCTCCTGCACGGCGAGGGCGGTCTCGGGGAGCGTGAAGTCCACGGTGGTCCTTCCGGTCGGCGACGGTGCGGGACGGCCACCATCATCGCCGCGCCGTCGCGGCCGGCGCACCCGCTCCCCCACCCGTCACCCCGCCGCACACCCACCCGGCCCAACCCGGGCGCGCGCGGACGCCCGGAGTGGCCGACGCCGCCCGGCCGGGTTAGAACTTGTTCTCCGCTCGCCACGCCCCGGAGGACACGTGCACATCTGGCCCGGCTCGCCCTACCCGCTGGGTTCGACCTTCGACGGCGGTGGCACCAACTTCGCGATCTTCTCGGAGGTCGCGGAGCGCATCGAGCTGTGCCTGGTCAATGACGACGGCACCGAGGAGCGCGTGGTCCTGCCCGAGCGCAACGGCCTGATCTGGCACGGCTACCTGCCGCGGGTCGGGCCGGGGCAGCGCTACGGCTACCGCGTGCACGGTCCCTACGACCCGCACGCGGGGCTGCGCTGCAACCCGTCGAAGCTGCTGCTCGACCCCTACGCCAAGGCGATCGACGGCGAGTACCGCTGGAACGAGGCGCTGTTCGCCTACCGCTTCGGCGACCCCGACTCCTACAACGACGAGGACTCGGGGCCGTACGCCATGACGTCGGTCGTGGTCAGTCCCTTCTTCGACTGGCAGGACGACCGCCCGCTGCGGATCCCCTACAACGAGACCGTCGTCTACGAGGCGCACGTCCGCGGCATGACCATGCGCCACCCCGACATCCCGAAGGACGTCCGCGGCACCTACGCCGGCCTGGCCCACCCGGTGATGATCGAGCACTTCCGGAAGCTCGGGATCACCGCCGTCGAGCTCATGCCCGTGCACCAGTTCGTGCACGACTCCACGCTCGACGACAAGGGCCTGCGCAACTACTGGGGCTACAACACGATCGGCTTCTTCGCCCCGCACAACGGTTATGCCTGCTTCGGCACCCGCGGCGAGCAGGTCGCGGAGTTCAAGGCGATGGTCCGCGCGCTGCACCGGGCGGGCATCGAGGTGATCCTCGACGTCGTCTACAACCACACCGCCGAGGGCAACCACCTCGGCCCGACGCTCTCCTTCCGGGGCATCGACAACCACGCCTACTACCGGCTCGTCGACGGCGACCCGATGTACTACTTCGACACCACGGGCACCGGGAACAGCCTCAACGTGCGCCATCACGAGTCGCTGCGGCTGCTCATGGACTCGCTGCGGTACTGGGTCACCGAGATGCACGTCGACGGCTTCCGGTTCGACCTCGCCTCGTCGCTGGCTCGCGAGTTCCACGCCGTCGACCGGCTCGCGGCCTTCTTCGACCTGGTCAACCAGGACCCGGTCGTGAGCCAGGTGAAGCTGATCGCGGAGCCCTGGGACGTCGGCGACGGCGGCTACCAGGTCGGCGGGTTCCCGCCGCTCTGGACGGAGTGGAACGGCCGCTACCGGGACACCGTGCGGGACTTCTGGCGGGGCGAGGCGCAGAGCCTCGGCGAGTTCGCCGCGCGGTTCACCGGCTCGTCGGACCTGTACGAGACCGACAACCGGCGGCCCATCGCGTCGATCAACTTCGTGACGGCGCACGACGGCTTCACCCTCGAGGACCTCGTCTCCTACAACGAGAAGCACAACGAGGACAACGGCGAGGACAACCGGGACGGGGAGAGCCACAACCGCTCGTGGAACCACGGCGCCGAGGGCCCGACCGAGGACGTGCAGATCCATGCGCTGCGCGAGCGGCAGAAGCGCAACATCCTCACCACGCTGCTGCTCTCCCAGGGCGTGCCGATGATCGCGCACGGCGACGAGCTGGGCCGCACCCAGCAGGGCAACAACAACGTCTACTGCCAGGACAACGAGCTGTCCTGGGTCGACTGGGACCGCGCCCGCGAGCACGAGGTGCTCACCGAGTTCGTGGCGCGGTTGACCGACCTGCGGGCCAGGCACCCGATCTTCCGGCGGCAGCGGTTCTTCCAGGGCCGGCCGATCCAGGGCTCGAGCATCGACGACATCGCCTGGCTGCGGCCGGACGGCAAGGACATGACCGACGACGACTGGGAGCGCGCGCGGGCCCAGTCGCTCACCATCTACCTCAACGGGCAGGGCATCCCGGACCGCGACCGGCTCGGCGTGCGGATCGTCGACGACTCCTTCCTGCTCCTGGTCAACGCCCACCACCAGCAGGTCCAGTTCACCCTGCCCGGCGAGGAGTACGGCCGGGTCTGGGAGACGGTCGTCGACACGGCCGATCCGCTGCTGGCGAACCCGCGCCGGCGCACCCAGAAGGCCGGGGCGCGGCTGCGGATCCAGGCCCGCTCGATGCTCGTGCTGAGGTGCGCCGTCCCGCCTTCCTGAAACGACATGTCGAACTTGACATGTCGGTCGTGACCGGAGGACACTCGTGGCCTCCGACGGGGGTGGTGGTTCGCGATGACCGAGCAGAGCGGGACGGGGATCCGCATCGGCGACGACGAGCGGGGGCGCGGGGCGGCCCGGCTGGCCGCGGAGGTGGGGGCGGGGCGGCTCGACCTCGCCGAGTACGAGCGCAGGGTCGACCGGGTCTACGCGGCCCGGACCCGCGGGGAGCTCGACGCGGTCTTCGCCGACCTGCCGGCCCCGCACCAGGCGGCGCGGGCGGCCCCGGTCCGGGCCCGGCACGTCCCGCCCGGGTTCCCGCTGGCGGCCGCGTGGGTGCCGTGGATCGTGGTGAACGCGATCTGCCTGGTGGTGTGGGTGGCGACGTCGCTCGGCGCCGGGCATCCGCTGCCCTTCTGGCCGATCTGGGTCGCCGGGCCGTGGGGCGTGATGCTCCTCGGCAGCCTGTCCGGGCGCCGATCCTGGGTCAGCCGGCCCTGCGGAAGCCGGTACTGAGACCTCGGGCGCGGCGCCGCGGGGGGTGGGCGCCGCGCCCGGGACCGGCCCGGTAGCGACTCAGCGGGCGGCGGCCTCGAGGATCGACCGCAGGTGCCCGATCTCGGCCTCGGTCCGCGGCGGGTAGAGCAGCACGTAGCCCTCGGGCAGGCCGAGCATCACGCCCGCGAGCGGGTGGAACTCGCCCCACCGGCGGGCGACGACCACGCGGGCGTCGAGCGGCGCGAGCGCGACGTGCATCGACCCGTCCGCCGGGTGGACGTGCCCGATCTCGGCGCCGCCGGTCCGCCACAGGGCCGGATGGTGCTTCTCCCGGCCGCTGGTCCGCATCTCCAGGTCGTCGCGCTCGGCGAGCTCCTCGACCACGTCCTGCAGGGCGGCGACCCGCGCCTGGTCCGCGTGCTGGGTGAGGACCCGGTGCGGGACGGGGTGCGGGCCCACCTCGGGTCGCTCCCCCGCCCGCGGTGGCAGGGTCAGCAGCCCGCGGTCGACGTCCCCACTGCCCGCCTCCCGCCACGCGTAGGGATCGCGGGCGCGCAGCCGCATCCCGCTCACCGCCAGCCAGCCCACCGGGTTCGCGGGCACCCCGCCCGGGCCCAGGGCCTTCCACCGCCGGTAGTCGCGCGCGGCCCAGCCGATCCCGGCCGCCGCCGCGCCGACCACGACCCCGGCGACGCCGGTCCGTCTCGTCGTGCTCACCCGGCCCAGGGTCCCAGAGCGTCGATACCGGTGCTCGCTCCGCTCAGAAGATCGTGTAGCCGCCGTCGACCCGGACCTCGTCGCCGGTGTGGAAGGTCAACGAGGGGTCGGCGAGGTACGCGCCGACCTCCTCGAACTCCGCCGGGTCCGCCCACCGCCGCATCGGGGTGCGCTGCGTGGTCGCGGTGCGGAAGCGGTCGTCGGCGTAGCCGCCCGAGCTCAGGCCGGTCACCGTCCACCCCGGGATCAGCGCGTTCACCCGCACCCGGTGCCGGGCCAGCTCGACGGCGAGTGTGCGGCTCAGCCCGAGCAGTCCCGTCTTGCTCGCGGCGTAGGCGGACTGCCCGACGCCGCCGAAGGCCGCGATCATCGAGCTGACGACGACGATCGAGCCGCCCGTACCCTGGTCGACGAACCGGCGGGCGGCCTCCCGGCAGGTCAGGAACGCGCCGTCGAGGTTCACGCTCATGATCCGCCGCCAGTCCTCGAGCGAGCTCTCGACCACGGTGTGCCGGCCCGAGGTCCCGGAGTTCGCGACCATGCAGCCCAGCGGCCCGAGCTCGGCCACCGTGCGCTCCATCGCCTCGGCCACCTGGGGCTCGTCGGCGACGTCACAGGTCAGGGCGAGCGCGCGCACACCCAGCTTCTCCAGCCCGGCGACCGCCTCCGCGCTCTTCGCCTCGTCCCGTGCCCAGATCGCGATGTTCGCGCCGGCCTTCGCCATGCCGGTCGCCATGCCCAGCCCGATGCCGCCGTTGCCACCGGTGACCACCGCGTTGAGGCCCGTCAGGTCGCTCACGCCCGCTCCCGTCCGTCGTCGCTCGCCCTGTCCTGATCGATCGTTCAGGACGGTTCCGATCGTGCCATCCGGATGCGTGCGGAGGGAACGGGCGTCCGGCGGCCGTGCCCGCCGACTCGACTAGCCTCGCCGCCGTGGAGGGTGCGAGCGAGCAGGTGCGGCCGGTCCCGGAGCACGGGCCGGCGGCGCGCGAGGTCGACCAGCCCGCGCCGCAGGAGGGCCGGCTCGAGCGGGCGATCGCCGTGCAGGTCCGGCGGCTGCGCCAGGCCGCCGGGCTGACGCTGGCGGACATGGCCGTGCGGACCGGCATCTCGAAGCCGATGCTGTCGAAGATCGAGAACGCCCAGACCTCGTGCAGCCTGACCACGCTCGCCCGGCTGGCCGACGCCCTCGACGTGCCGGTCACCTCACTGTTCCGCGGCGCCGACACCCCGCGCGAGGCGGTGTTCACCCCGGCCGGGTCCGGCGCCCGGATCGTCGCGCGCGGCACCCGCGTCGGCCACGACTACACCCTGCTGGGCGCGCTGCGGGGGCCGCACAAGCGGATGGAGGCCCACCTCGTCACGCTCACCGAGCGCAGCGAGGAGTTCCCGCTGTTCCAGCACCCCGGCACCGAGCTGCTCTACATGCTCGAGGGCGAGATGGTCTACGGGCACGGCGAGTCCAGCTACACGCTGCGCCCGGGCGACGCGCTGCAGCTCGACGGCGAGGGCGTGCACGGCCCGCGCGAGCTCGTCGCCCTGCCGATCCGGTTCCTGTCCGTGGTGGCGTACGGCGACGTGCGCGAGGGGTGACGCGGGCGGCCGCCCGTCGCCACGAGAGCCCCGCGGGCGGTGCGTCGAACTGAGACGGGCCCGGCCCGTCCCGCGTCCTACGGTCGCCGGATGACGGTCGGCGCGCGCTCCACCGGTCCCGGCGACGAGCCGATGGTCGCGCGCTGGGGGTCGCCGCACCCGGCGGCGCCGCTGGTCCTGGTGCTGCACGGCAACGGGACCAGCGAGCACTCGATGATCGAGATCTCGCCGTGGCTGCCGCACGGCCCGGTCGCCTACGTGGCCGTCCGGGCCCCGCTGGCCGTCGAGCGCGGGTTCGCGTGGTTCGCCGAGACCGACGGGCGGCCGGACCCCGCCGGGCTTGCCGCCGCCGGGGACTGGCTGCTGCGCTGGCTGGGCACCGAGGGCCACCCCGACCGCAGCGTGCTGCTGCTGGCCTTCCGCAGCGGCGTCGCGTTGGCCGGGCACCTGATGCTGCGCGCGCCGGAGCGGTTCTCCGGCGCGGTCCTGCTGCACGGCGCCGTCCCGCTCGACCCCGCACCGGCCCGCGGGGCGCTGCGCGGCATGCCCGTGTTCCTGGCCCACGCCGACGCCGACCCGCGCACCCCCGTGCCGCTGCTCGACCGCACGTGGGACTGGCTGCGGCGGTGGTCGGGCGCGCCGGTCCGGGTCGCGCGCACACCCGACGGCGGCACGCTGGCGGGGTCCGTCGTCGCCGCGGCCGGGAGCTGGCTGGGCGACCGGCTCGACTTCCTGCGCGCCCACGGCGAGAACCCCCTGCCCGACGGCGACGAGCCCGGCTGGCCCGGGCTCGGCCGACTGCCGGAGCGGGTCGGGGAGCCGCCCGACACCACGCTCGACCTGCCCCAGCTCCCCCTCGGCCCGCCCGGCACGCGGCAGGACGCGCTGTGGGAACGGATCCGCGGCCTCGGCCGGGAGGCACCGGCCGTGATCGGTCCGGAGGGCACGCGGGCGTTGTTCCTGGACCGCCCCGCCGACCCCGCGACCCTGGTCCATCCCGCGGAGAACGAGCTCGCGCACCTGCACCCGGACGGCAGCCTGCACCTCGCGCTGCCCGACGCGCTGCTCTACGACGCCCTCGGGAAGGGCTGGGCCCTCGCCCACCCGCTCGCCGGCGTCCGGCTCGCGGCCGGGCTGGTCCTCGTCCCGGCGCCGCGCGACGACGCCGAGGTGGAGGTGGCGGCCGCCCTGGTCGCCGCGGCCCACCGCGCCGCGACCGGCGGCGGGTCCGCGCCGCACCTAGGCTGACCCGCATGCCGGAGCCGGACGAGGAGACCATCGCCTTCGCCCACCGCATGTTCGACCTGGCCAGGAACGGGGACGCCGCGCAGCTGGCCGCCTACGTCGACGCGGGCCTGCCGGCGAACCTGACCAACGACAAGGGCGACACCCTGCTGATCCTCGCCGCCTACCACGACCACCCGGACACGGTGCGGGCGCTGCTCGACCGCGGCGCCGACCCGGACCGCGCGAACGACCGCGGGCAGACGGCGCTGTCCGCCGCGACCTTCCGGCAGTCGGCCGAGTCCGTGCGGGCCCTGCTCGCGGCGGGTGGCGACCCCGCCCTGGGCGGCCAGTCGGCGCTCGCCACGGCGGAGTTCTTCGGGCTCCCCGAGATGCAGGAGCTCCTCCGCGCGCACTAGGAGCCCTCGGCCTCCAGGCCCGCGAGCGCCGCGGCGACCGTCGGGAACGAGCGGAACCGCGCCAGCGCCTGTCGGTCCGCGGTGCCCAGCCGCCCGGCGAGCGCCCCCGCCCCGACGAGGTCGAGGGTGACGCCGCTGCGGTCCGCCGCGTGCTGGGCGTGGGTGAGCGCCGCGAGTGCGCCCGGACCGATCGCGTCGACGTCCGCGACGTCGATCAGGACGTGCCGCGTGGCGGCGTGCCCGAGCCGGGCGAGCTGGAGCCGCGCGTCGACCAGCCGGAGCAGCCGCGCGCCGGTGAGTCGGTCGAGGTGACCGCGGAGGCGGATGGTGTACGCGCCCGGCTCGGGGACGTCGATGGCCATGGGAGCAGGGTGGGCGAGCGTCATCGGCCGCCTCCTCTCGTCGAGGGCCGGGCGGCCTGCTTCACCCGTGCGTGGACCGTACCGCGTGGAGATCGCTCCCGCGTCCCGAACGGGGATCTCGGTCCACCGGGGAGGGTCGTCAGGTCGCCGGGGCCGACGCGGCCACCGACGAGCCGACCAGGCGCTCGACGAGGAGCGGGCCGAGCGGGCGGTCGGTGTCGAGCACGACCCGCGTGCGCACCCCGGGTCGGTCGACGGGCCCCAGCCGCTGTCCGCGCAGGTCGGCGATCGTCTGCCCGCGCCCGGGTCCCGCGGTCGCGTCCACCACGACCGGGACGGCCGGGGCGCGGGTGGGTCGCACCGTCCCGGCCGCGATCGCGGCGGCCAGCGGGTCGTGCAGCGCGCAGCCGCGGCGGCCGTAGAGCGGGGTGTAGAAGCCGAAGTAGTGGTCGAGCATCGCGCCGATCGCCTGCGCCAGCGGGTCGTCCGCGCCCAACAGCGCCTGCCGGTCCGCCTCGGTCAGCTGGTTCTCCAGCGTGACGTCGAGCGGGACGAGCGTGACGTCCCACGGTGCGGCCACCAGCGCGGCCGCCGCATCGGGGTCGTTCCACACGTTGGCCTCGGCGACCGCGGTGACGTTGCCGGGCACGAGCGCCGCCCCGCCCATCGTCGTGACCTCCCGGACGAGACCGGGCAGCTCCGGGTCGCGGCGCAGTGCGGTGGCGATGTTGGTGGTCGGGCCCACCGTGATCACCGAGAGCGCCCCGGCGTGTTCCCGGGCGAGCCGGCCGAGCAGCGTCGCCGCGTCCTCGGCGACGGGTTCGCGGTCCGACGGCGGCAGCGCGATGCCGCCGACCCCGTTCTCCCCGTGGACGTGCGGGACCGGGCCGGCGAACTCGCCCTCCAGCGGGTGGTGCGCCCCGACGGCGACCGGAATGTCGGGCCGGCCGCCGAGCGCGAGCAGGTCGAGGGTGTTGCGGGCGGCCTGGGCGGCGGCGACGTTCCCGCTGACCGTGCCGACCCCCACCAGCTCGACCTCCGGGGACCGCAGCAGGTACGCCAGGGCCATCGAGTCGTCGATGCCGGTGTCGCAGTCGAGGTAGACGGGGCGGGGCCCGGCGGTCGGCACGCTGTTCACGGCGTATGTCTACCGGCTCGGCGCGGGGCGGCGACCGCGATGTCCACCACGTTCGTTCGCGAAATGTCCGAATTCCGTTCACCGTCGGCGTCTCGCCATTCACCGACGATTCCGGACCGCGGCATGGACCACTCCGAGTAGTGCGTGGATACGCTCGGAGTGACCGCACTCACTCCTACATCGGATTCGGAGTCATCCCGATGGACGAGGAAGTCCTCGCACTCGCCCGCAGCGGAGGCCGGTCCCGGCACGCCGTCGCCGCCGTCGCGTCGGCCCACCGGCCCTCCTGGTGGCAGCCGCACCGGCCGCGCGTCGGCAACCGTTCCTGGCGCGTGCTGCGGCTGCGCCGCACGCGCCCGGCGTTCACGCGAGCGGCGTGGTGATCGAGGTCGGATGCCGCCCACGCCGCCGGGCGCCGGCTGCGCGAGCGGCGAGTCAGGCGGCCTCGGTGGCGTGCCGGCGGCCGGCGATCGCCCCGAGCAGCTCGCGGGTGTAGTCCTCGCGGGGGTCGGTGAAGAGCTCCTCGGTGGGCCGCAGCTCCAGGAGCCGGCCCTCGCGCATCACCCCGACCCGGTGGGCGATCCGGCGGACCACGGCGAGGTCGTGCGAGATGAACAGGTAGGTGAGGCCCTGGTCGGTCTGCAGCTCCTCGAGCAGCGCGAGGACCTGCGCCTGCACCGAGACGTCCAGGGCGGACACCGGCTCGTCGCACACCACGAGGTCCGGGGACAGGGCGAGGGCCCGGGCGATGGCGATCCGCTGCCGTTGGCCGCCGGAGAGCTCCACCGGCTTGCGGGCGAGCACCGACGCCGGCAGGGCGACGCGCCCGACCAGCTCGGCCGCGCGGGTGCGCCGCTCCGCCGGGCTGCCCACGCCGAACGCGCGCAGCGGCTCGGTGACGACCTCCTCGACCGAGAACCGGGGGTCGAGCGAGGCGTACGGGTTCTGGTAGACGAGCTGGGCGCGCCGGCGCAGCTCCCGCCAGGTGCGGCCCTTCACGCGGGTGATGTCGGCGCCGTCGAACCGGATCTCGCCGGCGGTCGGGTCGGCCAGCCGCAGCACCAGCCGGGCCGTGGTCGACTTCCCGGAGCCGGACTCCCCCACCAGCGCCAGCGTCTCGCCGCGCGCGATGTCGAAGGAGACCGCGTCGACCGCACGGAGCACGCCGCGCTTCCCCTGCACCCGGGGCAGCGGGAAGTCCTTCGTCAGGCCGCTGACCTGCACGATCGGCCGGCCGCCCGGCTCCGGCGGGATCCGCGGCGCGGGCGGTGCGGACAGGCCGGGCGCGGCCGCGACCAGCGTGCGGGTGTACGGGTCCGCCGGGTCGGCCAGGATCCGGTCGACCGGGCCCTCCTCCACGATCCGCCCGCCGGACATGACGACGACCCGGTCCGCCCGGTCCGCCGCCACCCCGAGGTCGTGCGTGATCAGCAGCATCGCCGTGCCGGTCTCGGCCCGCAGCGCGTCGAGGTGGTCCAGGATCCGCCGCTGCACCGTGGCGTCGAGGGCGCTGGTCGGCTCGTCGGCGATGATCAGCCCCGGCCGGGCGGCGATCGCGATCGCGATCAGCACGCGCTGCCGCATGCCGCCGGACAGCTCGTGCGGGTACTGCCCCGCCCGCACCTCGGGGTCGGGCAGCCCGGCCCTGGCCAGCAGCTCCACCGCACGCAGGCGGGCGGTGCGCTTGTCGGCGAGCCCGTGCACCCGCAGCACCTCGCCGACCTGCACGCCCACGCGCTGCACGGGGTTCAGCGAGACCGTCGGGTCCTGCGGCACCAGCCCGATCCGACGGCCGCGCACCTCGCGGAACGCCTTCTCGGACAGTCCGGTGAGCTCGTTCCCGCCCAGCCGGATGCTCCCGCCCTCGATCGTGCCGTTGCCCGGCAGCAGCCCGATCACGGCCTGGGCCAGCGTGGACTTGCCGGACCCGGACTCACCGACGACCGCGACGACCTCGCCCTCCGCCACCCTCAGCGAGGCGCCGCGGACCGCGGGGATGTGCCCGCCCGCGATCCGGTACCCGACGTCGAGGTCGGCGACCTCGAGGATCGTGCTGCTCGTGCCGCTCATCGGGCCCTGCTCCATTCCCCGTCGAGCGCCCGGGAGATCCGGTTCACCGACAGCACGGTCGCGGCGATCGTCAGGCCCGGCATGGCGCAGAGCCACCACGAGGTCGCCAGGTAGTTGCGGCCCTCGGCGATCAGCGAGCCCCATTCGGGGGCCGGCGGCGGGGCGCCGTAGCCGAGGAAGGACAGCGAGGACACGGCGAGGATCGCGAGCCCGAACTCGAGCACCGCGAGCACGAGGACCGGACCGGCGGCGTTGGGCAGCACGTGCCGCCACAGCGTCACGTACCAGCGGGTGCCGACGGACCGGGCCGCCTCGACGTAGGTCGACCGGCGGATCCGCATCGTCTCCGCCCGCATGACCCGCGCGAAGCTCGCGACGCTCGCCACGCCGACGGCGATCGCCACCTTGATCGTGCCGTAGCCCAGGGCGGTGATCAGCGCCAGGGACAGCAGGATCGCGGGGATCGACAACAGCACGTCGACCACTCGCATCAGCGCCTCGTCGACCCAGCGGCCGACGAACCCGGCGAGCAGCCCCAGCAGCCCGCCGACGACGAGCGCCACCGCCACCGCGATCACGGTGGCCTGCAGGGACAGCGACGCCCCGTGCACCACCCGGGTGTAGACGTCCCGGCCCAGGTAGTCCGTGCCGAACCAGTGCGCGCCGCTCGGCGGGCGCAGCTTGTCGGCGACGACGCCGACGTTCGGGTCCCCCGGCGCCAGCACACCCGGCGCGAACGCCGCCACCAGCACGAGGAGCACCACGAGGGACGCGACGACGAGGCCGGGCCGGTGCCCGAGGAAGCACAGCACGCGCTGCAGGCGTTCCCGGCGGGTCGGCGGCGTGGGCAGCGCGACGGAGGACCCGGGCGCGGTGCCGGACGAGTCGGGAGGGCCCTCCCGGATCAGCAGCTCGGTCACGATGTCGCGGGCACCCCCTTGGCGATCCTCGGGTCGAGGACCGGGTAGATCAGGTCGACCAGCAGGTTCACGCCGACGAACACCAGGGACGCGAACAGCACGATGCCCTGCACCAGCGGGATGTCCTGCACGCCGACCGCCTGCACGGTGAGCCGGCCGAGACCGGGCCGGGTGAACACCGTCTCGACGACCACGGTGCCGGCCAGCAGGTTCCCGGCGACGTAGCCGAGCACCGTCAGGGCCGGGATGGCCGCGTTCTGCAGCGCGTGCCGCAGGTGGATCGCCGCCCGCCCGACGCCCTTGGACCGCGCCGTCTGGACGTACGGCTCGTCGAGCACCGTGGTCAGGCTCTTGGCCAGCACCTGCGCGAGCAGCGCCCCCATCGGCAGCCCGAGGGTGATCGACGGCAGCACCAGCGCCGGGAAACCCGACGCACCGACCGACGGGAGCCAGTGCAGGCCGAACGCGAAGATCTGCACCAGCATCAGCCCCACCCAGAACACCGGCAGCGACACCGCGAGCGACGGCAGCGCCATCAGCAGCTGCCGCAGCCAGCGCTGCGAGGTGTACGTGGCGGCGATCGCGAGGCCGCCGCCGAGCACGACCGCGACCAGCAGCCCGCCGATCGCGATCTGCACGGTCGGCGGCAGCGCCTCGAGGATGGCTCCCCGGACGTCCTGCCCGTTCTGGATGGAGGCGCCGAGGTCGCCGTGCAGCGCCGCCCACAGCCGGGTGCCGTACTGCACGATCAGCGGCTTGTCGAAGCCGTACTGGGCCTTGAGCGCCTCGATCTGCTCAGGGGTCAGCGGTTCGCCGTCGAGCCCGCCGCTGGCCATGGTGGTGACGGGGTCACCGGGCAGCAGGTAGAGCACGACGAAGCTCACCGTGTACGCCGCCCACAGGACCGCGATCGCGGTCCCGAGGCGCCGGAGCAGGTAGCGGGGCAGGGTGCCGGTCATCTGGTGCGCCTCGCGATCACTGCGACTTCCAGGCGTCGCGGAGCTGGATGCGGGAGGAGGCGTCGAAGGTGACGCCGTGCACGTTCGAGGCCACCGCGAGCACCGTGGTGAGCTCGGCGACGGGCACGTAGAAGCCCTGCGCGACGAGCTCCTGCTGGGCCTGCGCGACGATCTCCGTGCGCTTCGCCGGGTCCGGCTCGGCGGCCTGCTGCTGCAGCAGCGGCTCCAGCGGGCTCTGCGGCACGCGGTAGTAGTTCGCGCCGGCCGTGGAGAAGGAGCTGCGCAGGATGTCCGGGTCGGCGCGGGTCAGGTTGCCCCAGATCGCGACGAAGTCACCCGAGGACTGGATCGTCGGGAACTGCGCGATCGGGAACTCCTGGACCTGCAGGTCGATGCCGGCGGCCTTGGCCTGCTGCTGGATCAGCTCGAGGCTCGGCTTGTTGGTGCCCGCGTTGTTGGCGAAGGAGAGCGGGAAGCTCAGCCGCTGCCCGTCCTTGACCCGGATGCCGTCCGGGCCCGGGGCCCAGCCGGCCGCGTCGAGCGTGGACTTGGCCTTCTCCAGGTCGAAGCCGAGGTTGGACGAGTCGTCGGCGTACGACGGGGTGGTGGAGGCCAGCACGCTCGTCGCCGGCTTGGTCTGCGAGGTGTAGACCGCCCCGACGACCTCCTGCCGGTTGATCGCCAGCGACAGGGCCTGGCGCACGGCCGGGTCGGAGACGATCGGCTTGGTGAAGTTGAATCCGATGCCGAACGTGATGCCCGGGTTGGAGCGCGCCAGCAGCTGCGCGCCGGCCCCGGAGAGCGGCGCCTCGTCCTGCTGGCCGATGCTGCCGATCGCGTCGACCTCGCCGGACTGCAGGCTGCCGGTCCGCACGCCGGACTCGGGCACGATCCGGAACTCGACGGTGTCGAGGTACGCCTCGCCCTGGTGGGCGAAGAGCGCCGAGCCCCAGTTGTAGCCGGGCCGCTTCGCCAGCGTGAGCGAGGCGTTCTTCACGTAGTTCTGGATGGTGAACGGGCCGGACCCGATCACCGAGGCGCAGCGCTCGTCGTCGGACTTCGCGACGGTCACCGGGGACAGGATGCCCAGGCTGTGCGTCGAGGTGCCCTGCAGGAACTGCACGTTGGGCTGGCTGAAGTTCACCGTGAACTGCGTCGGGCCGGTGACCGTCGTGCCCTGGTAGCCGGCGAGGTAGCCCTTGGGGAGCGTGCCGCGGGCGCCGATCTGCGGGACCCGGTCGAAGTTGGCCTTGACCGCGTTCGCGTCGAGCGGGGTGCCGTCGGAGAAGGTCACGCCGTCGCGCAGGGTGAAGGTGTAGCTCTTCGCGTCGGGCGAGGTCTGCCAGGAGGTCGCGAGCCAGGGCTTGAGCTCACCGGTCTGCGGGTCCTGGTCGGTGAGCGAGTCGACGACCTGGCGCAGCGAGTAGATCGTGTCGTTGCTGCCGACCTGCTGCGGGTCGACGCAGCCCTGGTCGCTGGAGACGGCGAAGCGCAGCGTGCCACCGGGCTGGGGCGGGCCGGCGTCGGCGCCCGCGGTGCTGCCACCGGAGCCGCCGCAGGCGGCGAGCGCCACGGTGGCGGCGGCGAGCAGGGCCGGCAGGAGCAGCCTGCCTCGTCTGACGGTCATCGGGGTCCTTCGTGAGGTGGGGACCGGAGGACCGGCGGGCGGCCGGTCCTCCGGTGTTGTGGGAGCGGAGGGTCCAGGAGGTGTGTCAGGAGGCGGTGCGGGCGGCGGGCCGTGGTTCGCCGAGGCCCGCGGGCGGGCGCAGGCCGAGGTTCTCCCGCAGCGTGGAGCCGGTGTAGCGGTCGCGCAGGACGCCGCGGTCGCGCAGCCGCGGGACCACCTTCTCGACGACCTCGTCGAGGCCCGCCGGGCTGACGTACGAGCCGAGGATGAAGCCGTCGACCGCGTCGTTCTGCACGTACCGGTCGATCTCGGCCGCGACCTGCGCCGGCGTGCCGACGAACACGGCCCGGTCGAACACGTGCGTGACGACCTCGCGCAGCGACCAGCCGTGCTCGCGGCCGAGCGCCCGCCAGGCCTCGGCGGTGGCGTGGGCGTCCTGGGTCAGCGGGGCGCGCCCGCGGATCCACTTCGGCGCCTCGGGCGTGGGCTCCAGCTCGGGCACCGGCCCGTCCGGGTCGACCTGGGAGAGGTCGCGGTTCCACACCATCTCGGCCAGCACGACCGCGGTGAACGGGTCGACCTGCCGGCTGCGGACGTCCCTGTGCCGGTCGCGGGCCTCCGCCTCGGTGTCGCCCAGGATCACCGATGCCGACGGCAGGATCTTGACCTGGTCGGGGTCGCGGCCGAACTTCGCCACCCGCGCCTTGACGTCGGCATAGAAGGCGCGTGCCTCGTCGAACTTCTGGTAGCGGGAGAAGATCGCGTCGGACCGCGAGGCCGCGAAGTCCCGGCCGGCCGGCGACTCCCCCGCCTGCAGCACCACGGGATGCCCCTGCGGGCTGCGCGGGGTGCTGAAGCGCCCGGCGATGTCGAACTGGGCGCCGCGGAAGGCGAAGTCGCCCACGTGCCCGTCGCGCAGGAACCGCCCGCTCGCCGGGTCCGCCACCACGGCGTCGGAACCCCAGGAGTCCCACAGCGCCCGGACGGCGTCGAGGGTCTCCCCCGCGCGCTCGTACCGCTGGTCGTGCGCCAGGTAGCCGCCGCGCCGGAAGTTCTCGCCGGTGTCCGCGTCGGAGCTGGTCACGACGTTCCACGCGGCCCGCCCGCCGGACAGGATGTCCAGCGTCGCGAACTTGCGGGCCAGCTCGTAGGGCTCGTTGAAGGTCGAGTTGATCGTGCCGGCGAGGCCGATGTGCTCGGTCACCGCGGCCAGCGAGGCCAGCACCGTGAACGTGTCCGGCCGCCCGACGACGTCCTGGTCGAAGACCTGGCCGCCGCGGGTGCGCAGCCGGAGCCCCTCGGCCAGGAACAGCAGGTCGAACGTGCCGCGCTCGGCGGTGCGGGCCCAGTGCTCGAACGAGGCGAAGTCGATGTGGCTGCCCGACGCCGGGTCGCTCCACACGGTGTCGTGGTTGACGCCCGGGAAGTAGGCCCCGAGGATCACCTGCTTCTTCGCGGTCATCAGGCCACCTCCGCCCGGGCGTACCGGCTGGCCGGCCGTTCCAGGCCGAAGCGTTCGCGCAGGGTGCCCGACTCGTAGGCGGTGCGGAACAGGCCGCGCCTCTGCAGCTCGGGGACCAGCCCGTCGACGATCGCGTCGAGGTCGGTGGGCAGCACGGCCGGCCGCAGCCGGAAGCCGTCGACCCCTTCGTCCCGCCAGGACTCCAGCAGGTCGGCGAGCGCGGTCGGGGTGCCCGCCAGCACCGCGGCGTCGGAGCGCAGCGGGCCGTGCTCCTCCAGCCGCCGGAGCCGGGCGTGGGCCGCGTCGGCGTCGGTGTCGAGGACCACCACGAGGTCCGCCAGGACCCGGAGCGGCGGGAGTGTGCGGCCGACCGCGTGCTGGGCGGCGCCGATCTCGCCGAGGATCGCCGGGATGTCGGCCGCGCCCTGCGGGGTGGTGAACACGACGTCGGCGGCGCGGGCGGCCAGCTCGTACGCGGCCCGGGCGTGGGCGAGCGCGACGACGAGGGGCTGGCCCTGCGGCGGCCGCGGCACGATCCCCGGGCCGCGGACCGAGAAGAAGCGTCCCTCGAAGTCGACCGTGTGGATCCTGTCGCGGTCGAGGAAGCGGTTCGTGGCGGCGTCGCGGATCTCGGCGTCGTCCTCCCAGCTGTCCCACAACCGCCGGACGACCTCGACGGCGTCGGCCGCCTCCTCGAACAGGTCCGCCACCGCGGCGGCCGTCTCCGGCGTGCCGAGCGTCTCGCGGCGGATCTCCGGGAGCGTGCGGCGGCCGAAGTGGGCCGCCTCGTCGGCGCGGGCCGAGGTCTGCACCCGCCATCCGGCCCGGCCGTGGCTGTCGTGGTCGAGCGTCGAGATCGCCGAGGCGATGTGGAAGGGCTCGGTATGCGTGGTCGTGACGGTCGGGACGAGCCCCACGTGGCGGGTCAGCGGCGCGACGAACGCGGCGACCAGTTCGGCGTCGAGCCGCCCGCGGACCTGGTCGGTGCGGCGGTCCACGGTCGCGAGGTGGTCGCCGGACTGCAGGCCCAGGCCGTCCTCGATCGTGACCAGGTCGAGCAGGCCGCGCTCGGCGGCGCGGGCCAGGGCCGCCCAGTAGCGGGCGGTGAAGAGCAGATCGGGGCGGGCGCCGGGCTCGCGCCAGGCGGCGGGGTGCCAGCCGGCACCGTCGAGCGCGACGGCCAGGTGGAAGGGGGCCATGCGGGCAGACCTCTCCTGAGGGAGAAGGGACGGGGATCGGGCCTTCCTCAGGCCCGACAGCCCGCGCTGGCCGTGCGCAGGAGATCCACGTGGCGCCGCCGCACCCCGAGAAACATGACTCCTCCATCGCTCCCGGCTTTAGCACCCGCACCCGTCGGACGGGGGGTTGCTGCGGCGTCGTCGAGCCAGGTCTCTCGGCCGCTCTGGATGGTGTGGCCCCCGTGGGGCCGCTCCTCACTCTACGGATCAGGAGGGCGCCTCCGTCAATCCTCCGGGTGACGAGTGTGATCGAGGCCGCGCTCGATTGTCCGGACAGGACACCCTTGGCGTCCACCAGGGAGAACGCGGCGCCGGAGCCCGCCCCGAACGTCCGGACGATCGCCCGTCAGTGCCCAGCTCGTCGGGCCGGAGCGAAGGGCGGGGCGTTCCACAAGGAGGCGAGCGGGGAGGCCGCGCACACCCCGCCGCTGCCCGGCAACGTCGACCGCAACCGCGCCCCCGCGGGGTCTGAGCAGCCGGTGCCGGCGCCCGGGGACGGGTCGACCCGGGCGCCGGCCCTCTCCGGTGAGCGAGCCGAGGGTCCGGCGCTGACAGCGGCGCGGGAGCCGGGGGCCGGGCTCCCGCGCCGGTTCAGCCCCGCGGGAGCTTGCCGGGGTTGAGCAGGCCCGCCGGGTCGAAGCGGTCCGCGGCGGCCCAGCGCGGCGGCATGTCCTCGTGGACCACCCAGCTGTGCGGGCTGTCGACCGCGAGGCCCTCGGCACGCAGGCGCTCCATGCCCGTGTGCACCAGGGCGTCGTCGCGGTGCGGGGCGAGGATCCGGGCCATCAGGCACGGGCCTTCGGGGCCGCGGATGCCCTCCAGCTGCACGGTCGCGTCCGCGAAGGCTTCGGCGATCAGCGCCCGCTTGCCCAGGATCGCGTTGCCGCGCACCAGGACGTGGTACAGCTCGGTGCGCTTGGCCTTGGCCCGCACCGTGGTGTGGTTGTTGATGAAGGTCGCGAGGAAGCGCACCGCGTCGGGCCGCACGCCCGAGACGGTGCCACCACCCCGCTCCACGATCTCCCGCACCGCCTCCGCCTGGTCGACGCCGACGACCGCCCGCAGGTTCGTCCGGCCCGGCTCGAACCCCGGGTCCTCGGGGAACAGCGCCGCGAGCTCCGGCTCGGTCACCGCGAGGATCTGCGGCGGCGGGTCGAGCTGCAGGATCTCGAGGGCCGTCGCAGCGCCCGCGTCGAGGTCCGGGACGGAGGCGAACACGGCGGTCCGCTCCCGCGCCGGCACGGTCCTCAGCCCCACCCGCACGATCAGTCCGGTGGTGCCGAAGGCGTGCACGTGCGGGGTGGTGTCCGGGAACCGCACCTCGACGGGCTCGGCGTCGGCCGTGACCGGCACCAGCGTGAGGCTCTGCACGAAACCCTCGTGGTTGAAGCCGTGCTCGATCGAGCCCGGTCCCCCGGCCCCGCCGCCGACGTACCCCGCGAGGGTGCTGTTCAGCGTGGTCGGGAACATCGCCGGCTCGCGGCCGGTGCCCTCGAGGAAGGCGAACAGGTCGTGCCAGCTGGTGCCTGGCAGGGCGCTGACCACGCCGTCGTCGTCGAGGACGACGTCCCCCGCGAGCCGGTGGAAGTCCACCATGATCCCCCGCGCGAGCGGGATGATCTGCCCGTAGTTCGACGTGCCCCTGCCGCGGGCGGTGAGCGGTGTCCCGCGCTCGTGGGCGAAGCGCGCCAGGGCCCGGACGGCCCCGACCGACCGCACGGTGACGACGGCGTCGGGCAGGGTCCGCGGGATGCTGCCGTGGATGATCGGCGAGACCCAGGAGAAGTCCTTGGTCGCGGCCTTGCGGGCGGCCTCGTCGGCGCTCACGTCGGCGGAGTCGCCGAGCAGCGCGCGCAGGTCCGCCGCGAGTGTCTCGGGGAGCACGTCAGAAGCCTTCCGGTGCGGTGAACCCGACGAGCCCGGCCTCCTCGGCGAGCGCGGCCACGGCGAGCGGGGTGCGGTCGTCGAGGTACCGGCCGAGCAGCTGCGCGCCGATCGGCAGGCCGGACACCGCCCCGGCACCCAGCGGCACCACGGTGGCGGGGCCGCCTCCCAGGCTGGAGATCCGGCTCCACGCCCCGACGGCGTCGCCGGCCGGGTACTCCCGCCCGTCGAGCTCCAGGGTGCGGCGGTCGTTCGGGACGTCCGAGTGCCGCGGCGCGGCGCACGGCGCTGCCGGGCACAGCACCACGTGGTGCCGCTCGTGGATCTCCGCCCAGCGCGCGGCGACCGCGCGCTGGGCCTCGAAGTCGTTCAGCGCGTCGCGCAGGAACTGGACGTGCCCGCGGGCCATGGCCCCCGCCCGGCCGGTCGCCCCGGCCCCGGCGAGGTGGACGCTGCGCGCGAACGCCTCCGGGTCCAGGCCGTGCACGACCTCGCCGGCCTGCAGCCGCACGAACAGCTCGATCGCCTCCTCGCCGCGCACCGGCGGGGCGGTCAGCTCCTCGACCTGCGCCCCGGCCCGGTCGAGGGCGTCGGCGAAGGCGCGGATCGCGTCGCGGGTCTCGGAGTCGACGGGGCAGGCGGGGTCGTCGAGCCAGACCGCCACCCGGGCGCCGGCGAGCGACGTGACCCGGGAGGGCGGCAGCTCCAGCCGCCAGGCCTGGGCGTCGAGCCCCTCCGCCCCGGCGATCGCGTCGAGGAACCGGGCGGAGTCCGCGGCGGAGCGGGTCAGGGGGCCGACCGCCGAGACCATCGGCTCCAGCAGCCCGCCCTCCGGCCACGGCATGTGCCCCAGCTTGGACACGATCCCGTTCGACGGCCGGTGCCCGAACAGGCCGCACCACGCGGCGGGGACCCGCAGGGACCCGGCGAGGTCGCTGCCGAAGTCCGCCACCGCGATCCCGGCGGCCACCGCGGCCCCGGACCCGCCCGACGATCCGCCCGGCGAGCGCTCGCGGTCGAACGGGTTGAGCGTGCGGCCGAAGTCCTCGTTCACGGACTGGTGGTCGGCGAGGTAGACCGGCACGTTCGTCTTCCCGACGACCACGGCGCCGGCCTCGCGCAACCGCCGGACCAGTGGGGAGTCCACCGCGGCCCGCCGCGCGTCGAGCAGCCGGCCGTGCGAGGTGCGCATGCCCTTCGCGTCGAACGCGTCCTTGATGGTGACGGGCAGACCGGCCAGCGGGCCGACCGGCTCGCCGGCTGCCCGGGCCGCGTCCACCGCGTCCGCGGCGGCGCGGGCGCCCTCGTCGTCCCGGTCCACGACCGCGTTCAGCTCGCCGCCGGCCCCGTCGAGCAGGGCGAGGTGCTCCTCCAGCAGCGCCCGCGCGGTGACGACCCCGGAGTCGAGGTCCGCCAGCATGCGCGACCCGTCGAGGGCGGCCAGGGACACGGTACTGGTCACGCGGCCACCTCGAGCGCCTGCTGCCCGTCGGCCGACATGGCGATCCCGAGCCGCGGCGCCACCTCGGCGGCGAACATCCGCAGCTGGTCCTGCTGCTGCTCCGGGGTGAGGCCCAGGGCGTCCATCGCGACCGAGAGCCGGCGCAGGCCGAGCCGGTCGCGGTACTCCGCGATCTGCTCCGCAACCTCGTCGAAGTCGCCGACGACGTAGATCCGCTGGCGCATCGACTCCTCGAGCGTCGGGGCGTAGTCGAACGGGGTGGAGGTCATTCCGGCGGGCGGGTCGTAGGTGGCGAACCGGCCGTAGGGCGAGAGCAGCTTGGTCAGCTCGTCGTGGCCGGGCCGGGCCAGCGCGACGGCCTGCTCGTGCGTCGGCGCGACGTTGACGTGCAGGACGAGCATCTGCTCCTCCCCCACCTCCGTCGGGCGGCCGTGCTTCGCGGTCAGTTCGGCGTGCAGCGCCCAGGCCTTCTCGAGTCGCGCGGCGGACTGTCGCGTGTAGACGCCGATGTGCCCGTGCTCGGCGACATAGTCGACGGTCCGCGGCGAGGTGCAGGCCTGGTAGATCTCGACCTCGCGGGTCACGTTCGGGACGAGCGCGAGATCCTGCACGTACCCGCCGCGGTCCGGGATCCCGGCGGGCGGGAACCGGAAGTGCGCGCCCTGGTGGGAGAACCGCTCCTCGGTGAATGCGGCCCGGATGGCGGCCATGGCCTCGGCGAAATGCTCCCGGTTGGCCTGCTCGGCGGACGCGTCCATGGCGTTGTCGCCGGACTCGATCTTCGCGCCGAGGGTCTGCATCTCTCGCGGCACGGTGCCCCGGCCCACGCCGAAGCGCATCCGGCCGCCGGTGAGGATGTCCGCCGCGGCGAAGTCCTCGGCCAGCCGTAGCGGGTTCCACTGCGGAACGATGTTGAACATCTGGCCGAAGTTCAGCCGCCGCGTGACGGCCGCCGAGTACAGGCCCAGCAGCACCTGGTTCGGGACGACCTCGTAGCCCTCGTGCTGGAAGTGGTGCTCGGTGTACCAGAAGGTGTCGAAGCCGACCTCGTCCGCGACCTTCGCCAGGTCGACGAAGTCGCCGAACGCATCCGCGTAGTCCTGCCGCCCATAGCGGCGGGAGGTGGCGGCGGGCCCGGAGGCGCCGGCGTCGGGCATCCGGACGGCGCCGAGAATGTTGGTGTCGATACGCATGGGGAGCCCCTTCGAATCAGTCGTCGCTCGACATGGCGGACTCGTGCCAGCGCCGCAGCGCGAGCACCTCCACCAGCCGGACGAGCCCGAACAGCAGCAGCGAGACGCAGCTCGCGGCGATGACGGCGAGGAACAGTCGCGGCATGAGCAGCTGCTGCGCGGTCGAGGTGATGACGTAGCCGAGGCCGCCCTGGCCACCGCCGATGCCGGCGACGAACTCGCCGACGATCGCGCCGATGACGGACGAGCCCGCGGCGATCCGCAGCCCGGTCAGGACGTACGGCAGCGCGTACGGGATCCGCAGCACGCTCATCTCGTAGCGCTTCGACGCGCCGGCCATGGCGAACAGCTGCACGAGGTTGCGGTCGGTGGACTTGAGGCCGGTCAGCGTGTTCGCGGTGACCGGGAAGACGGCGATCATGGCCGCGACCACGGTGTTCGTGGTGGGGCCGGGGCCGAGCCAGACCACCAGGATCGGCGCGACGGCGATGATCGGGATGGTCTGCAGCAGGACCATGTACGGGTAGAGGCCGCGCTCGGCGACGTTCCAGCGGGCCATCACGAACGCCACCGCGAACCCGACGACGGCGGCGAGCAGGAACCCGCCGTACGCCTCGCCCATGGTCACCAGGGTGGGCTCGACGAGCGTGCCGATCGCCGGCCCGATCTCGGCGAGGACGTCGAGCGGGGCGGGGACCAGGAACTTCGGGACCCCGAACAGGCTGATCAGCGCCTGCCACAGCGCCACGACGACCACGAGGACCACCAGCGGCGGCAGCACGAAGGACAGCACCGTCCGGCCGGACGGGGCCTTGCGCGGGGCCTTCGGCCGGGCGGCCGCCTGCGGGGTCGCGGCCGCCGGGGCCTGCGGAGGGGTCGTCTCGGTGTCGATGTGCTCGGTGATGCTCATGCCGCCGCCAATCGCGCGCCGATGTACTTCACGGTCTCGTCGAGCGCGTCGGTGTCGCGCGCCGCGTCCGGGTCCGCGCTCGGCGGGCTCGGGGACTCCACGATCTCCACGATCCGGCCGGGGCCCGAGGCCATGACCACGACCTCGTGGGCGATCTTCACGGCCTCGCGGATGGAGTGGGTGATGAACAGGACGCCGAAGCGGCGCTCGCGCCACAGCCGGATCAGCTCGTCCGCCATGCGGTCGCGGGTGAACTCGTCCAGCGCCGCGAACGGCTCGTCCATCAGCATCAGGTCCGGCTCGGAGGCCAGCGCCCGGGCCAGCGAGACGCGCATCTTCATGCCGCCGGAGAGCTCCCGCGGCAGCGACTTCTGCACGTTCTCCAGGCCGACCAGGCGCAGCGCCTCGACCGCGCGGCGGCGGGTCTCGGCCCGCGGCACCTTGCGGATCTTCGAGACGAGCTCGGTGTTGGCCAGCACGTTCCGCCAGGCCATGAGGGTCGGGTCCTGGAAGACGTAGGAGTTCTGGGTCGAGCCGATGCTCAGCTCACCGGTGGTCGGTGAGGACAGCCCGCCGGCCATCCGGAGCAGGGTGGTCTTGCCGCAGCCCGAGGGCCCGACGATGCTCACCACCTTTCCCGCACCGATCGTCAGGTCTATCGGGGCGAGGGCGGTGAAGCCGTTCGAGTAGGTCTTGGTGACGCCGGCGAACCGGACCAGGTCCGCCTGTACGGCAGTCGTCATGGTGGGTCTCCTCAGGGGGCCGGCGGCAGCGTCGTCGGGGCGGGGACGGTGGGCAGGGCCGAGGTGTCGAACAGCGACGCCGGGTCCAGACCGGGCTGGAGCGCCCCGAGCTGCGTCATCTGGTCGACGAGGGTGGACCAACGCTCCGCGGTCATCGCGCCGAGCGTTCCGCCCGCGGTGAGGAACTTCCGCTGCGCGTCCCAGGCGAACCAGTTGGCGGCCGGGTCGAGCTGCGGGTTCTCCTGCTGCAGGGTGGTGTTGACCTTCTCGGCCAGCGCGGTGTCGGACATGTAGGCGGACCAGCCGTGCATCGTGGCGTCGAGGAACGCCCTGACCCGATCGGGGTGCTCCCGCAGGAAGTCCTGCGTCGTGAAGACGACGTCGTTGTACGGGTCGTAGCCGGCGCTCGCGTAGCTCAGGAACCGGGTCCGGACCCCCTCCTTCTGCGCCTGGTACGCCTCGTTGGTCGGCCAGCCCTGCTGCACCGCGGCGTCGTCGTGCAGGAAGGTGGTGATCGAGCCGTTGTAGGCGGCGGTGGTGAAGTCGATGCCCTGGCTGCGCTTCACCCACTCCTGTCCGAGCTGTCCGGTCTGGACGTACCAGGTGCGGCCGGCGAGGTCCTTCCAGTCCGCGGCGCCGCTGTCGGCGTGGACCATCACGCCGACCGGGTTCTCCTGGAAGAGCGCGGCCACGGCGACGATCGGGATGCCGGCGGCCCGCGCGTTGGCGATGGTCGTGGCGTCGGACAGCCCGAAGTCCGCCCGGCCCGAGGCCACGACCTGGGTCTGCGAGACCTGCGGGCCGCCGGGCTGGATGTCGACGTCCAGGCCCTGCTGCGCGAAGAGGCCCTGCTCCTCGGCGGCGTAGAACCCGCCGGACTCGGCGGTCGGGTACCAGCCCAGCACGACGCTCACCGGCTCGGCGCCGGTGCTCTCCGGCGCGGCCGACGTGCCGCAGGCCGCCAGGCCGAGCGCGAGGAGTCCGCCGAGCGCGGCGGTCAGCAGGCGCTTCACGGCCGGGCCTTCGTCGGGGCGGTGCGGAACGCGAAGTCGGCCATCTGCGCGTAGGCCGAGGCCAGTCGGCCGGTCCAGTGGGTCACGATCTCCTTGCCGATCTCGGCGGTGGCGGCCCGCGGGTCGCCGATCACGCCGTTGGTGGTGAGGTCGTCGCTGATCCACGCGGTGGGCAGCGCGCCCTCGAGGCTGAGCTCGCCGGGGAACAGCTCCGGGAGGTGGTCGCCGCCGAGGACGAACCGGTCGGTGTGGACGGTCTCCGGCGCCAGGTGCAGCATCACCGAGGTCTCGACGTGTCCGCCGTGGATGGAGAACTCGGCGTCAGGCAGGTCGAGGCCGGCGGGCACGCCGAGCCGCCCGGTCGTCACGGGAAAGACCAGCAGGCCGGACTCGGTGCGGATGTCACGGGCGGCGACGTCCAGCGACGCGGGGTTGCCGCCGTGCCCGTTGACGAACGCGAGCCGGGTGAAGCCGGAGGCGGCGACCGAGCGGCCGACGTCCTTGAGCACGGCGAGCAGGGTCTCGCTCGACAGGCTCACGGTCCCGGCCCAGCCGAGGTGCTCGGTGGACTTGCCGTAGCTCAGCGTCGGCAGGATCCAGACCTTGGCGTCCGTCTGGTCGGCGGCCAGCGTGGCGATCTGCTCACCGACGAACGCGTCGGTCATGACGGGCAGGTGCGGGCCGTGCTGCTCGATCGCGCCGATGGGCTGCACGACGACGGCGTTCGTCTTGTCGATCGCCGCGACGTCGGTGGTGGAGAGGTGGGCCAGCTTCATCGCGCGAGCACCGCCCGGTCCGCGGCGTCCCACTCGGTGACGGTCCCCGTGGCGACGAGCTCGGCGAAGCCGCCGGGCAGGGCGCCGTCGTCGTCCGCCATGATCGTCACGGCGTAGAGCCGCTCGGTGTCCGAGGTGTTGACGATCCGGTGGGTCGAGCCCGGGTGCAGGACGAGCGCGTCGCCCGTCTTCAGGTCCACGACGTGCTCGTCGCTGTGCGCGCGGCCGGTGCCGGAGAGGATCACGAAGATCTCCGTGGACTCCGGGTGCGAGTTGTCCGGCTGGCTGCCGCCCGGCTCCCAGACCTCGAAGAACACGCTGGTCGACGAGCCGTCCGCCGGGCCGGCGAGCAACGCCAGCTTCACGGTGTCGGAGGGCGAGATGAGCTGGGGCGCCACGTCGTCGAGGTGCCGCAGGATCGGCGGAGGGGTGGTCACGATCCGTCCTTTGCGGTGGTCAGGGCCGCCTGCAGATCCGTTGCGTCGCAGGAGAAGCCGTAGCACTGGCGGGTGTTGTAGAGCGTCGCCTCGTGGCAGAACGCGGGCGACGTGGTGGCGGAGGCGCCGTCGACCAGCACCACGTCGTAGCCCAGGCAGGCGCCGTCCACCAGCGTCGAGGAGACGCACTGGTCGGAGTTGACGCCCGCGAGGAACAGGGTGTCCACGCGCAGGTTGCGCAGGATCGAGTCGAGCGGGGTGTCCCAGAAGCCGCTCATCCGGTACTTGTCGACGTGCAGGTCACCGGGTTCGGCGGCCAGCCCGTCGACGAGGGCCGCGCCCCAGGAGCCCTTGGTGAGCACTTTCGAGCCGTTCGGCAGCACCGCGCCGATGCCCGCGCCGCGGCCCTCCGGGTCGTAGACGTGCGCGACGCCGGGCGGGACGTTGGCCCGGTCCTCGCGGTTGCCCCAGTTCAGCCACACGATCGGCACGCGGGCCGCGCGGGCGGCGGGGACCAGGGCCTGCAGGGCGTCGATCGCCGGGGCCAGCGGAGAGACGTCGACGCCGATGGAGTGCAGCCAGCCGCCCTCGGTGCAGAAGTCGTTCTGCATGTCCACGACGACCAGCGCGCTGCGCGCGAGATCGGCGGTGACGGGCGCGGGCAGGGCCTTGAGCTCGATCGGGCGGGGCTCGCGGGCGGGTCGGCGCAGGTCCACGCGGCCGTCGGCGAACGTCCAGCGGTTGGGGATCACGCGGCTCCCTCCAGGGTCGCGGCGAGGCGGAGCAGGTCGAGATCGGTGCCGGGGGCGCCGACCAGGCACAACCCGGCGGGGCGGCCGTCGGCGGTGCGCAGCAGCGGGACCGAGACGGCCGGGGCGCCGGCGAGCCCGGCGAGGCAGGTCATGCGCAGGGTCCCCGCCCGCTCGGCCTCGACGGCCGCGGCGCTCGCGTCCCGGGCCGGGGCGCCGCCGGCGCTGCTGGGCAGCACCAGTACCGCGTCGTCGAGCACCTCGCGGAGCCGGGCGCGGGCCTCGGCCACCGTCGCGCGGGCGACGTCCGCCTCGGCGACCGTGACCGCGGCGGCCGCGGCGAACCGCCCGCCGACGTCGGCGCCCAGCGCGCCGGGATGGGCGGTGATCCACTCGCCGTGCGCCGCCCAGGCCTCGAAGGCCTGCACCGTGCGGAACGCGGCGAACCACTCCTCGAGGGTCTCGGGGGCGAGGTCGACGACCTCGGCGGCCGGCAGCAGCCCGCTCCGGACCAGCGCGTCCCGACGGTCGGCGCAGGCGGCGGCGACGTCGGGGCGTGCGTGGCCCTCGGCGGTCGGCAGCACGACGGCCCGCACCGGCGGGCCGGCGGAGGCGCCGGGGAGCAGCACCTCCGCCACCCGCAGGGCCGGGCCGACCTCGCGGGCCAGCCAGCCGACCGTGTCGAACGACGGCGCGAGCGGCAGCACCCCGTCCGTCGAGATCGCGCCGTGCGTGGTCCGGATCCCGACCAGACCCTGGTAGGAGGCCGGAACCCGGATCGACCCGGCGGTGTCGGTCCCGAGCCCGACCTCGACCTGGCCGAGGGCGACCGCGGCGGCGGGCCCGCTCGTCGAGCCACCACCGATCCCGCCGGGCACGGCGGGGTTCGGGGTGGTGCCGTAGTGGGCGTTCTGCCCGGCGAGGCTGTAGGCGAACTCGTCCGTGCGGGCGATCCCGGTGACCTCCGCACCCGCGCCGAGCAGCGCGGACACCGCCGGGGCGGTCGTGGGCCGCGGGGCCTGCTCGGCGAGCCAGGTCGGGTTGCCCGCACCCAGCCGCTCCCCCGCCACCGCGAACAGGTCCTTGACCGCGACCGTCGTCCCGTCGAGTGCGCCCGATCCCGAGGCCGCAACCAGCGGCGTCCCGACGACGCGCCAGACCGCACCGTCGACGGGAGGCGCGGCCGCGGCGGGGAGGGGGTGCGCCGCCTTCTCGATCAGCCCGACCGGCCGGTCCTTCCTGGGCAGCGTCACGTGCGCCGCCGTGACCTTCCAGTCCCCGTCGAGCCGCTGCCAGAGCTGGGTCTGCAGGCCGGTCGCGCCGGACGACGGCTCCTCGGTCGAGGCCATGACCAGCGCCGCGTCGTCCGCGACCGGCCGGACGTGCAGCTCGGCCACCCGCCGGGTGGGGATCACCGCCCGGCCGGAGCGGAACCCGGCGATCGCGTCGTGCCCCACGAGCAGCGTGGTCCCGTCGCCGCGCACGGTGTCCGGGCCGGGGGCGAAGAGCGCGTCGAGGGTGGCGACGTCGTTGGCCAGCAGCGCGGTCTCGTAGGCGTCGACGGCGGCGAGCAGGCCCTCGGGGACCGGCGACGGCGAGACGACCTTCACGGCCTCGGCGATCACCGCGGCACCTCGATCCGGTCCACGGCCGCGAAGTCGGCCAGTCGGATCCGTGCGTGGGAGCCCTTCACGATGTCGACCACCTGGGAGATCTCGAAGTCCGTCGCCGCGGACAGGTAGGCGTAGGCCAGCTCGGGGGCCATCCCGTAGACCGCGCCGAGGAGCTCGACCGCGTTGCGGCCGCACTTCTGCACGGCGACGTCGAGGTCCTCGTCGAGCCCGGTGGGCACGAGGAACTCGGCGGTGCGGACGAACGGGCCGGTCACGGCGCCGTAGCGGGCCGCGGCCTCCGCGGCGGGCACGACGTCGACGGTGAGGGTGGCGCGCAGCGGCGCCTCCAGCGCGGTCAGCGCGATCTCGCCGTTGCCCTGGGCGAAGTGCGGGTCGCCGACGTAGAGGCCGGCGCCGGGCACCTGGACCGGCAGGTAGAGCGTGGTGCCGGCGACCAGCAGCCGGATGTCGATGTTGCCGCCGTGCAGGCCGGGTGGGGTGGAGTGCCGGCGCGGGCCGGGGGTCGCGACGCCCATGGTGCCGAGGAAGGGCGCCAGCGGGAAGCGGACCGGGCGGTCGGGGTCGCCGGGCTGCAGCGGGAGCGTGCCGCGCGCGGCGTCGATGCCGAGCTCCAGGTCGTCGACCCGGCAGAAGATGCTGGTCAGCGGGCCGTCGACGGGGAAGCTGCCGGGGAGCAGGCCCTTCCCGTGCCGGCTGGAGACCACGCCGTAGGGCACCCGGGGGACGAGCGCGTCGACGCGCACGGCGAGCAGGTCGCCGGGCCGGGCGCCGCGGACCTCGATCGGGCCGGTCACCACGTGCGGGCCGCCGGTGAGGTCGTGGTGCCCGTCGGCGGCGACGGCGATGGCGTCGAGCAGGACGTCGCCGGGGGCGACGCCGTGCGCGCCGAAGAAGGCGACCGGGTCGCGGCCCTGGTCCTCGAGGATCCCCTCGTGGCTGACCGTGTCGACGACGACGGCAATGCCGGGCTCGACGGAGAGGGCGGGGCCGTCGTCGGCGCACGGCAGCCGGCCCCAGGTGGTGGTCGCCGGGGTGGCGGGAAGGTAGGCGCCGTCGGACAGGGAGGTGAGTGGCTGCAACACCGGGGCGGCGGCGGTGGGGGCCAGCTCGGACGCGGTCACGGCGTCTCCCCCGTCCCGCGGTCCTCGAACCGGTCCCGGGTCAGCTCGGCGACGTCGGCGAGGTGGCGGGCCATCGCGTCCCGCGCCTCGGCGGGGTTGCCGGCCGCGACCGCGGCGAGGATCGCCCGGTGCCCGAGGTAGGAGACCTCGCGGGCGTAACGGGTGGAGTGCGACAGCACCCGGGACGACGTGGTCCACGAGCAGGCGAGCGTGTTGATCGCCGACATCAGCGGGTTCTGCGCGGCGGCCGCGATGAGCATGTGGAACTCGAGGTCGAGGCGCAGCGACTCCTCGGGCGAGACCTCCGCGACGGGGTTGCGCAGGATGTTCTCCAGCTCGACGAGGTTCGCCGCCGTGGCCCGCTCGGCGGCCAGCTCGGCCAGCCGGGGCTCGATGGTGCCGCGCAGCTCGGCGACGTCCCGGAGCTGGTGCTCGGCGTCCGAGAGCTGCGAGTAGAGCGTCTGGACGTGCTCGGGCGCGGGCAGCACGGTGGTGCCGCGACCCGGCCGGCGCGCGACGAGGTGCTTGGCCTCCAGCTCGTGCATGGCCTCGCGCAGCGACGCCCGGGACACGCCCAGGCTCGCCGCCAGCTCGCGCTCCGACGGCAGCCGGTCCCCCGGCCTGAGCTCGCCGACCGCGATCAGCTTCTCCAGGTGCGCCGAGATCTCGGTGCTGACGCTGCCGCGGAACGCGCCCGGCGCGAGCCGCGGCAGCTCGAGGGCGGAGGACGGCACCGGGCGGCGATCGCCCGGTGCTCCGGTGGTGCTGTCCACACCCGGTCCTTCCTGACTTCCGGCGCCGAACCACCCGGGGGTGGTTGGCCTGACCAATCCGACCGTAGGCGGCGGAATGGCTCGACAACAGCGGCCCGGCGATCACGAAACCGCTTGTTCACACGCGAAATATCGGCGACACGGACGAGTGAAACGGGCCCTCGCGCAATGCCCCGGTCACCGTGTTTCGGACAGGTGAAGTTCGACGCTCAACCGTTGACGCCGGGGGCCCGGACACTCGATGGTCTGGGCGGTCCGCTTGGTCGGACCATCCGGTCCGGACCTCCTCCGGGGTCACGACCAGGCCGCTGAACTGGGTCGACGTCGGGTGCATCCGCTGCGCCGCCGCCGCCCCGGTGCGGCGGGGTCGCGAACCCGGAGCCGGCCCGGCCCCCGCACGTCCGGACGTCGCCGTCCCCTCCCCCTCCACCGGACCCGCTCCCCGGGCCCGAGCACCGCCATTTCCGTGAACGTACGGAAATGGTCCGTCCCCCTTTTCCCGACGACGCCGAGAATGGATGTCCGCGCGTCGGCCGGCCGTTCCCGCCGCGAGATGTTGGAGCCCCCATGTCCCTGTCCCCCACCCGCTGGGCGCGCCTGCCGATCGCCCTCGTGGCGTTGGCGACCGCCCTCGTCCTCGCCGCGTGCGGCGGCGGCTCCGGCACCGCCGCGTCGGGCTCGTCGAGCTCCGGGTCCGCCGGCGACGACAGCCTCACCGTGCAGCTGTCCTGGTTCAGCAACGCGCAGAACGGCGGCTGGACCGCCGCCCAGACCCAGGGCTACCTCGCCGACGCCGGCTTCTCCGACGTCACGATCCTCCCCGGCGGCCCCAACGTCTCCGGCATCCAGCTGCTGGCCTCCGGCCGCGCCGACATCGCGGTGACCACCGCCGAGTCCTACCTGCAGGCCAAGGCGCAGGGCCTGCCGATCACCGCGATCTACAACGAGTTCGACACCCCGCCGACCGGGGTGCTGGTCAAGCAGTCCACCGGCTGGACGAAGTGGAGCGACCTCGCCGGCAAGTCGTGGACCGTCGCCCCGATCAGCCTCGGCTGGCAGTGGGTGCAGCGCAGCCAGAACATCCAGTTCCCGACGCAGAACTTCAACGGCACCTACGCCGCGTTCTTCGCCTCGCCCGACGGCGTGGTCCAGGGCTACCCGACCAACACGGTCTACGAGGCCCGCAAGCAGAACATCGACCTCAACTACTTCAGCTACGCCTCGGCCGGCTTCAACCCCTACGGCCAGATCCTCGCGGTGACCGAGGACTACGCGAAGAACCACGGCGACACGCTGAAGCGGGCGCTGGGCGCGCTGTCGAAGGGCTGGACGGCCTACCTCACGGACGTCGACGCGGCCACCAAGGCCAACGACCAGATGCTCACGGAGAACAACCAGCTGGCCGCCGACACCAACTGGTTCACCTGGGCCGGGCAGCGCCCGTTCGTGATCGGCAGCCGGGGCGGCCAGCAGATGGGCGCCATGGGCGACGAGCGCTGGAACACCACCGTCGACCAGATGAAGCAGATGGGCGCGCTGCCCGCCGACTGGAACCCCGGCGGCCCGCTGTACGACAACTCGTTCCTGTCGGACGAGGTGATGCCGCAGCTCGATGCGCTGCCCGACGCCCCGGCCGGGTCCTTCCAGGGCGCCGCGCCGGCGATCACGGCCCCGACCAGCTGACCGCCCCATCCCGGGGCGGCCCGCCCGGCGACGAGCCGGGCGGGGGGCGGGAGGGCGTGGGTTGGGGAAGTGGG